>DASVTM010000112.1:0-5082 GCA_036387575.1 Brevundimonas sp. | reverse complement strand
ACCAGCGCCGTAGAGGTCGCCAGCCAAGACGTGTCAGCGCCATTCAGTTCCAGCGGAACCTGATGACCCAGCAGGGCCGGCGCGGCGGCCGGAGCGGCGTCCTGAGCGAAGGCGCCGCCTGCATAGAACAGCACGGCGGTGAGTATCAGCAGGGCAAGGATGCCCGGAAGTCGATTGAGTACCTGTGACATGTGCGTTGGATCCCCCGTTGCAGTCTCGCAGCTGCGAAGTAACCATCGCAAAACGGACATATGCAAGAGGCTTAACCGTGCCCGGCGCAATTTTCGTGCAGGCGTATTATTTCAGCACGGAACAAATGAAGGATTGTGCCGCGTATTAGCATTCCGCCAACGGTTCATACCTGTTTCGCAGATGCTAACAGCACACCTCATCCCCAGTGCATTTGCACACGGTGGGCCGCCGCCCAGTGAATGGCGCGAATCGCGTCCATGATAGCCTCGGCCGCGGCGCGCGTGCCCAGTTCGCCACCCAGGTCGGCGGTGGTCGCTCCGGCAGCCAGAACAGCGGCGACGGCGGCCTCGATCGAGCCGGCCTCGTCATCCAGACCCAGTCCGTGACGCAGCAGCATGGCGGCCGAGAGAATCGTTCCCACGGGGTTGGCCAGCTCCTTGCCTGCAATGTCCGGCGCGGAGCCGTGGATCGGCTCGAACAGCCCCGGCCCGCTTGCACCCAGCGACGCCGACGGCAACAGGCCGATGGATCCGCCCAGCACCGAGATCTCGTCCGACAGGATGTCGCCGAACATGTTCTCGGTCAGGATGACGTCGTAATCGCGCGGGCGCTGGATCAGGTGCATGGCCATCGAATCGACCAGCGCATGCTTCAGCTCGACCTGTGGGAACTCCTCGGCGTGGATACGGGTCACGACCTCGCGCCACAGGCGGCTCGTCTCCATGACGTTGGCCTTGTCGACCGAGGTGACCTTGCCGCGACGTTGCAGGGCGATCTTGAAGGCGGCGCGGGTGACGCGTTCGATCTCGTCGATCGAATAGGAACAGACGTCGTAGGCGGACCCGTCGTCCTTGCGTCCCTTGTCGCCGAAATAGACGCCGCCGGTCAGCTCGCGGAAGACGATCAGGTCAACGCCCTCGACGATCTCCTTCTTCAGCGGCGAGCGGTGCGCCATGACGGGCGAGACCTGCAGCGGGCGCAGGTTTGCAAACAGACCCATGGCCTTGCGAATGCCCAGCAGACCCTGTTCCGGTCGCAGCGCCTGCCCGTCCCACTTCGGTCCCCCGACCGCGCCCAGCAGCACGCCGTCCGACGCCAGACAGGCGTCGATCGTCTCCTGCGGCAGCGGGTTCTGGACCGCATCGATGGCGGCGCCGCCGATCAGATGCTCGGAAAACTCGAACTCGTGGCTGTAGAAGTCGCCGATGATCTGCAGCACCGCCTTGGTCGCGGCGATGACCTCTGGGCCGACGCCGTCGCCGGGCAGCAGGACGATCTTGTAGGTCTTGGGCGTGGTCATCAAACGGCTTCCGGGGCTTGCGCGTGTTCGCGCTCGTAGGTTTCGATATCAGGCAGCTTGTTCTGCAGCCAGCCGAGCGTGTCGACGCCGTCCAGCAGGCACTGGCGGGCGAAGGCCTCCACCGTGAAGGTCACCGGCGGATGGTTGCCGCGCCGGACTTCGCCTAACTCCAGATCAATGGTCACCGGCTGTTCCGGGTGCGCGACCAGATCGTCCCACGTCGCCTGATCCACCACGATCGGCAGCAGGCCGTTCTTCAGGGCGTTAGACGTGAAGATGTCGGCGATCCCGGTCGAGATCACAGCCCGGAAGCCATAGTCGTACAGGGCCCAGGGCGCATGTTCGCGCGACGAGCCACAGCCGAAATTGTCGCCTGCCACGAGGATGCGATGCTCGGCCGGATCGATCCGGTTCAGCACCGCCTCGGGCCGCGCCGAACCGTCGGATTCATAGCGCCAGTCGTAGAAGGCCTTGGCCCCCAGACCCGTCGTTTCCGTCGTGGTCAGGAAGCGCGCCGGAATGATCTGGTCGGTGTCGATATTGGCTTGGGTCAGCACAAGGCTGCGCGAGGTGAATACTCTGATCGGCTCAGGCATCGACCGACTCCGACAGATAGACGCGCGGATCCGTCAGCACGCCTGCGATGGCCGAGGCCGCCGCCGTTGCAGGGCTGGCCAGAATGGTGCGGGCGCCCTTGCCCTGACGGCCTTCGAAATTGCGGTTGGAGGTCGAGACAGCAAGCTGGCCCGGCCCGACGGTGTCGCCGTTCATGGCGATGCACATCGAACAGCCCGGGATCCGCCACTCGGCGCCGGCCTCGATGAAGATGATGTCCAGCCCCTCGGCTTCGGCGTCACGACGCACCGCTTCGGAGCCCGGGACGACCAGCATCCGTACGCCATCCTTGACCTTGCGGCCCTTCAGCACCTCGGCGGCGGCGCGTAGGTCGGGCAGGCGTCCGTTGGTGCAGGAGCCTATGAAGACCACGTCCACGGCCTGGGTCGTCGTCGTCTGCCCGGCCTCGAAACCCATATAGGCGATGGCCTTGCGGTCGGAGTCGGAGCGGGGCTCCGGCACCTTCGAGCCGATGGGGGCGCCCGCGTCGGGCGTCGTGCCCCAGGTGGCCATCGGACGGATGGCAGAGCCGTCCAGCACGACCTCCTTGTCGAACACCGCGCCGGGATCGCTCGCCAGCGCCAGCCACTCGGCGGCGGCGGTGTCATAGGCGGCGCCTTGCGGAACCTTGCGGCGTCCCCGCAGCCAGTCGATGGTCTTCTGGTCGGGCGCGATCATGCCCGCGCGCGCACCAGCCTCAATCGACATGTTGCACAGGGTCATCCGCCCTTCCATGTCGAGGCCGGTCACGGCGCTGCCCGCATATTCGATGACGTAGCCGGTGCCACCGCCAAAGCCGAGCGCGGCGATCACGGCCAACGCCACGTCCTTGCCCGAGACACCGGGCTGCAACTCGCCGTCGACCGTGACGCGCAGGGTCTTCGACGCCCGCTGCAACAGGCACTGGGTCGCCAGAACGTGGCCAACTTCGGACGTGCCGATGCCGAACGCGAGCGCCCCAAAGGCGCCGTGCGTCGCCGTATGGCTGTCGCCGCATACGACCGTCATGCCAGGCTGGGTCAGTCCCAGCTCAGGCCCCATCACGTGGACGACGCCGCGCGCATCCGAATCCCACCCGGCCAGTTCGACGCCGTGGGCGGCGCAGTTCTTCTCCAGCCGCGACACCTGATCCCGCGCCTCGTCGGTGACATAGGGGCGCAGGCCGTTAACCGCCGGAAGCGTCGGCGTCGAGTGGTCCAGCGTTGCGAACGTGCGATCTGGCCGTCGGACCTTCAGCCCCCGGCTCTCGATCTCCGAGAAGGCCTGAGGGCTGGTGACCTCATGCACCAGATGCAGGTCGATATAGAGCACGCCGGGCGTCGCCTCGGCCTCGGCCACGACCAGATGCTTGTCCCAGACCTTCTCGTACAGGGTCTTAGGGGAGGTAGTCGTTACGCTCATTGGTCAGGCTGCCTCGTAGCGAAAGGCGGCGTCGTTCGACACCCGCCTCGCGCCGACCAGACGGTCGATCTGCAGGCCCAGATTATCCATCGAGCGACCGGCGTCGCGGCCACGGACGGTCATCGAGACCCGCAAACCCGCACCTTCTGGCTCCATATTCATGCCGTCGATGAAGAAGCCCCGGCGCTCCACCAGACCGATGAGCCGTTGAAGGGCGCCGTCGGCCCGGTCGATCAGGATGTGAACGGTGTCGGTCATCGTGCGCCCTCCAGCATTTCGGCGTTGTTCTTGCCCGGCGGCACCAGTGGCCAGACGTTGTCGTTGGGATCAATGATGACGTGCATCAGGATCGGGCCCTCGGCGGCCAGCAGGCGGTCGATGCCGGCGGAAACCTGATCGCGTGCGTCGACGCGGAAAGCCTCGATGCCAAAGGCCTCCGCGACCTTCACGAAGTCGGGGTTGTCCGACAGATCGACCTCGGAGAAGTTCCGCTCGAAGAAGAACTCCTGCCATTGGCGGACCATGCCCAGACGCGAGTTGTCCAGCAGCACGATCTTCAGCGGGATCTTGAAGCGGTTGACCGTGGCCAGTTCTTGAATATTCATCATCACCCCGCCGTCGCCGGTGATGGTGACGACGACAGCGTCGGGCTCGGCCAGCTTGGCGCCGATGCCTGCGGGCAGGCCAAAGCCCATCGAGCCCAGACCGCCAGAGGTGATGTGGGCTTGCGGACGCGAGAACTCGCAATACTGCGCGACCCACATCTGGTGCTGGCCGACATCGCAGGCGGCGATGAAGTTCGGCCCGGCCTTCTTGGACAGCTCGTTCAGCAGTTGCGGCGCGAACACGCCGTCTCCGGGCGCATTGTAGTCGAAGGCGCACTCGATCGATTTGGCGCGCCAGCGGTCGGCCCATTCCGAAACCGCGATGGCCGGACCGGTGGACAGGCGTGCGTTCAACGCTTCCAGATTAGGCTTCAGGTCGCCGACGACGCCGACCGCAACCTTGCGAAGCTTGCCGATCTCGGACGGGTCGATGTCGAAATGGACGACGCCGGCCAGCGGTGCGAACTCGATCAGCTTGCCGGTCGCGCGATCATCGAAGCGGGCGCCGACGACGATCAGCAGGTCGCTTTCCTGAACCGCCTCGTTGGCGGCGCGGGTGCCGTGCATTCCCAGCATGCCGAGGAAGTTGTCCTGACCCGTCGGGATCGTGCCCAGAGCGTTCAGGGTCGAGACCTGCGGGATGCCGGTCATGGCCGCGAACTCGCGAACCGCATCAACCGCGCCGGAGATCTTGGCCCCACCGCCGATGTACAGGACCGGCCTCTTCGCTGCGCGGATGGCGGCCTCGGCCTCGGCGATTACCGAGGCTTCGGCGACGGCGATCTCGTTCGAAAGGTGGAAGCCGCGCGGCGCGTCCGTCATCTCGAACTGGACGTCCTTGGGCAGGTCGATCAGGACCGGACCGGGACGACCCGAACGGGCGATGTGGAACGCCTCCTCGATCACCGCCGGAATGTCGGCGGCGTGGCGGACCAGATAGGAGTGTTTCACGATCGGCAGGGTGACGCC
>DASVTM010000111.1:0-12066 GCA_036387575.1 Brevundimonas sp. | reverse complement strand
CCCACGTCAGGTCCTCGGCCACGCCGTTGACCTTTTCCAGCGCCTGATAGATCGGCACCGTGCCGATCGGGACGGACGAGTTCCTGATGATCCAGTCGCGGATGTTGTGGATGTTGCGGCCCGTCGACAGGTCCATGACGTTGTCGGCGCCCCAGCGGGTGGCCCAGACCAGCTTGTCGACCTCGTCATCGACGCTGCTGAGGACCGCCGAGTTGCCGATGTTGGCGTTGATCTTCACCAGGAAGTTCCGCCCGATGATCATCGGCTCGACTTCGGGGTGGTTGATGTTGTGCGGGATGATGGCCCGGCCGCGCGCGATCTCGCTGCGGACGAACTCGGGCGTGACGAAGTCGGGGATGCTGGCGCCGAAATCCTCGCCGTCGCGGATGCATGGCGCGGTCTGCTCGCGGCGCAGGTTCTCGCGGATGGCGACGTATTCCATCTCGGGCGTGATGATCCCGGCGTTGGCGTATTCGTACTGGGTGACGGGGCGGCCTTCGACGCCCTTGAACACCTTGTGGCGGGAGGTGTCGAAGCGCGGGGCGAGGTTCTTGCCCGAGGCATGGCCGTTGTCCTCGGGCTTGACCTCGCGCGGGTCCAGCACGGGGGCGATGTCGCCGCGATCCAGCTGCCAGCTGGATTTGACCAGCGGCAGGCCGCGCTTGATGTCGATGACCGCTGTCGGGTCGGTATAGGGGCCGGAGCTGTCATAGATCGTCACCGGCGGCTCGTTGGCGCTCGGATGGACGGCGACCTCGCGGAACGGCACGCGGATGTCGGGGAACAGCTCGCCCGCCATATAGACCTTCCTCGACCCGGCCCGTTCGCCGGTGGGGATCATCCCCGTCTCGCGCATCACCGCATCGCGCGCGTCTTTCAACGCCAGTTCGACGTTGGGTTCTTCGGGAATGGTGACGGCGATGTTCATGGCGGCCTCAAACGGTTTGAGGGCTGCCTGCTCCGGGCGGAACGGTCCTGTTGCCCAAATTGGGGGCGTCGACCAAAGCGTTTCCCATCCCTTCGCCGGCATGACCCGGATCAGGTTCGACGGGTCAGGCGGCTACGCCAATCTCAGCCGCTCGATCGCGACCCCCCGGAGAACGCAGGCAGCCTAACCCGGATGAGCGCGGGGCTCAACCGGGTCAGATTCAGGATCGCCGTTCAGGTAGGATTGCCGGTCAAGGTGTAGACCATGCCGGTGTTGAGGCTGTTCTGCAGCGCGCCACGGATCTGGCGGATGGCATAGAGCTGCTGGGCCGCGACGGCTTGACCGCCCGCCATACCCACACTGGCGTCGACCAGCACGCAAGCGATCGTGCTCGCACCGCTGATGCCGTTGATCTGGGCCTGAAGGTTGGCGCGCCCGTTAACCTGATTGCCCTGGCTGTCCACCCGAACACGCTGGGTGTTGGCGATCGTGTTGCCGCCTCGCCAGACGTCAGCGAGTTGGACCAGACCGATAGCGGTCGTGGCGTCGTCTCTCTGGTTTGCGTTGAAGACCACGCCGTTTGGAATGGCGGCGCCCTGCACGGATTGAATAGGCATCGGACTCTCCGATCGAGGATGATGAAAAAGTGGCCGGCGACGACGCCGCCGGCTGTTGATGGTCAGACGTCGAGGCGGGTGCTGATGATGCCCAGCAGGACCGGCACGGTGCTGGGTGGCGGCGACACGGTGACGGTGGCGCTCTGCGCGTCGAAGGCCGCTCCCGACTTGTTGGCGTAACTCGAGGAGTGAGTCTCGCCGACGACGAACGGACCAAAGCCCATGCCGGCGGTCGTCTGCGACTGGAAGGTCGACTGGAACGACGAGAAATTCTCCTGCGACATCGACAGGGTGATGGACGGCTGGAAGCCGATCACCGCCTGATACGGGATGCGGGCCAGGGCCCCGGCGGACGAAAACAGGTCCGGCGAGTTGGGCAGCAGCTGGTTGCGGAAGCTGTTGACGATGCCGAGGTCGAACCAGCCGCCGGGCGAGATGGTGAAGGTGTTCATCCCCGTGAAGTCGATCTGCATATGGAAGCTGGAATCCATCGCAAAGCTGGTCTGGGTGTCCGATGACGACGAGGTCTCGCCCCAGACGTCGAAGAAGCCGTACGAGAACATCCCCGCCGATTCGCTGCTCCAGCCCATGTCCGAAAAGCTGGACGAGGCCGCGCTGCCGTCCATGACGATCGAGACGGCAGGCTTGGCCTTCGACGCACTGTTCGCCTGCCATTACTGGTAGACCGAGCCGAAGCTCTGCAGTGCGAACGAGGGGTCGAAGCTGGGGACCAGCGCGTTGGCGGGCGGCTGGGGCGTTCCACCCGGCAGGACCGGCACCGATCCGGCGGGCGCCGCCGCCCCGGTCTTGACCGCCATATTGTAGCTGTTGGCGCTCAGGATGTCGGACGCGCCGCCGGTAGGGCTGAGCCGGTTGCGGGCGTTGGCGATGATCTCGTAGCCCTGGCCGTATTTCTGCGTCATCAGCTGCTGCCAGGCCGATGTCGTGGCGTCGAGCGCGTTCTTGGCCTGGATGTAGGTCGGGTACTGCTGGGTGACGTAGTCGGAGAAGGTCACGTTCGGAGCCACGATCTTGTAGGTCGTATAGGCCGTGATCGCGGCGCCCTGTGTGCTGAGGAAATTGGTCTGGGCGGCGTTCATATTGGCCGCCGCGATGTTGATCCCGGCGTCGTCGTTCGGGTTGGTGTCGCCGTGCAGGTCGATGGCGTCGAGGAAGCGCTGGTAGCTGGTGAACAGCGCGCTGCCGGGCATGTAGGACGGGCTCGGTCCGGGGATCGTGTTGCCGAGGTTGTAGATATAGCCGTTGACGATGGCCGGGTCGGCGTTGCCCAGGTCGACCGACAGCGTCGACGAGGCCAGCGAGAACTGCTGCTTGGTCGGGTCGAAGTCGGGGGCGGCGAATTTGAGGATCTGGTGGCCGTACATCGACCAGAGGTCGTCCGTGCTGGGCATGTCTTGTCCTTTCTCGTTGCGAGACCAGCACCATGCGCGCGTGCACGTTAGGCGTGTATGCGGAAGGGTTCCTCAGTCGTGCGCCGACTCCGTTCGTTGGGGGCCGCGCAGGGAGCGTTCGGTGACGCCGAACAGCCGGGCTGCGGCTTTCTTCGACACGCCTTCCGCGAGGGCCCGGGCCAGTGCGACGCGGCGGAAGACGAGGAAGACGCCCCACGCCGACGGAGCCTCCAGCAATGACGAGACGCCTGCCCCGCGCAGCAGGTTGCGGTGGGTCGCCAGCCCGAATGCGCTGTCTGTCGCGCGCGAGAACTCCTGTAATCGTGCCGATATGTAAAGCCGGCGCCCGCCCAGCCGGCAGACGAAATCGAGCATCACCTCGAAGCCTTCGTTGCCGGCGATCTCCGCCGCGACCCAGGGCAGCGCCGCGAGCACGGCTGACCTGTTGGCGTTGAGGAATACGAGCAGTTCGACGTACGCCGTCGATCCCCTGGCGGGCAGGCCGTTGAACAGGCCGTTCCGGTCTTCGGTGGCGATCATATCCATGCTCGAGCTCCGACTGCGACATCCGCATGCAACCGTTACACGAATATTCTTGCCCCTGTCCGCTGTTTCGCCGCTCCTCCGAACCGCGTAGAACGGCCTCCACAACCGGAGCCCCCGCCCATGCACCTCGCCCGCTTCCCTCGCGTTCGTCTCGCCCATCTGCCCACGCCGCTGGAGCCTCTGCCGCGGCTGTCCGAGGCGCTGGGGGTCGAGCTGTGGATCAAGCGGGATGACTGCACCGGCCTCGCGGGCGGCGGCAACAAGACGCGCAAGCTCGAGTTCCTGCTCGGCGATGCCTTCGAACAGGGCGCCGACACTCTGGTCACCCAGGGCGCGGTCCAGTCCAACCATGTGCGCCAGACGGCGGCGGCGGCGGCCTCGCACGGGCTCAAATGCGAGATCATCCTCGAGGAGCGCACGGGCTCCAAGGCGATCGACTACACCCGCAACGGCAACGTGCTTCTGGACCGGCTGTTCGATGCGCAGGTCCGCACCGTCCCCGGCGGCACGGACATGGTCGCCGAGCTCGAGATCACGGCCGAGGCGGTGCGCAAGCGCGGCGGCAAGCCCTACATAATCCCCGGCGGCGGCTCCAACCCGATCGGCGCGCTGGGCTATGCCGACTGCGCCCGCGAGATCGTGGTCCAGGCCGATGAGCTCGACATGGCCATCGACCGCATCGTCACCGCCACGGGCAGCGCCGGGACCCACGCGGGCCTCGTCGCCGGTCTGGCCGTCATGGGCGCCGACATCCCGGTCCTCGGCATCGGCGTGCGCGCGCCGAAGGAGAAACAGGAGGCCAATGTCCGCAAGCTGGCGCGTGAGACCGCCGCCCTGCTGGGCCGTCCCGACGCCGTCACCGACGCCATGGTCGTGGCCGACTGCGACTATGTCGGCGAGGGCTACGGGCTGGTCGACGACGCGGTGATCGAGGCGCTGAAGCTCGCCGCCCGCACCGACGGCATCGTGCTGGACCCGGTCTATACCGGCAAGGCGATGAAGGGGCTGATCGCGCTGGCCCGCGCGGGTCGGTTCGAGAACGAGACCGTGGTCTTCCTCCACACCGGCGGGGCGCAGGGCCTGTTCGGCTATCAGGGCGAGATCGAGGGCTCGCTCTAGATGTCGAAGGTTTTGGGCGTTCTCGGCGGCATGGGCCCCGCCGCGACGGTGGCGTTTCTGGCGCGGGTGCAGGCCCTGACCCCGGCCGAGGGCGACGCCGACCACATCCGCGTCTTCATGGACATGAACCCCCAGGTCCCCGACCGCAACAAGACGCCCGAGCTGGCGGCGGTCGTGCTGGGCGAGATGGCGGCGCGGCTGCGGGACGCCGGGGCCCAGGTCCTGGCCATGCCCTGCAACACCGCCCACGCCCAGGCGTCGGGCATCCATGCGGTCGCCGAGGCTGCGGGCATCCCCTTCATCGACATGATCGCCGCGACCACGGCGACGGTCGTCTCCACAGGACAAACCCGCGTCGGCATCCTCGCCACCCCGGGCGGTGAGGCGCTGTACGTCACGGCCCTGACGGCGGCGGGGCGCGCGCCTCTGCTGCTCGAAGGCCCCGACCGTGAGGCCTTCATGGCCCGGGTCTATGGCGTCAAGGCGGGCGACACGGGCGACGCCGCCCGCGCCCGGATGAAGGCGCTGGCCGCCGCTCTGGTCGCGCGCGGGGCCGAGGTTCTGGTCGCCGGCTGCACCGAGGTGCCGCTGCTGCTGTCCGCCGCCGACGTCACCGTGCCTCTGGTCGACTCCGCCGAGGTTCTCGCCGAGGCCTGCGTGTTCGCCTGCCTCTGAATTGGGTCGAGTGTCTCCGGTCCCCGGAAAATGCTCGAAAGGTGGAATGTGGAGACAGTCGACCCGGCTCATGATGCGCACCCGGCGGGATCGGCGCTCCCAATATCGGGGCAAGGGGCGTCGGGGTCGGCTTCGCTCATCGCCCGCAGGCGTTCCAGCTCGGCGCGGGCCTCGGCATAGGGAGCGGGCAGTTCGCCGCCGTCCGCCAGAATGCGCGCCAGCTTCAACGCCTGTTCGCGCAGGAACAGCCGCATGACGTTATCGCGGCCCTCGGCCTGTTCGTCGGTGACGGCGGGGTCGTCCACGGCCCAGTCCAGCAGACCGTCCAGCCGCGCGATCTCGGCAGCGGCGCGCGCGAGGCGGACGGCGTTGAGGCCGGCCCCGGTCTTGACCGCATGGGCGGCGTTGGCGAGGGCGCGGCGGGCCAGATCGCCCGGCCGGATATGGATCGGCGAGCGCCAGCCCTCGAGGATGGCCTCCTCATCGGCCGAGCCGACGCCGAGGCCGTGAGACGAACGGCCTCCGTTTTCGGAGGGCGAGCTGTCAGGTGCCGGGCCGGTTCGCCAGCCCGACCAGGGCGTGGCCGTGGCGGCGAACACCGCCTTGGTCCAGCCCTCGCGCCGGGCGCGCTTGCGGATCGCGCTGACTGAAACCCCGAACCGCACCGCCACGGTCGGCGCCGACAGCCCCGACAGATAGGCGCCCCGGATCAGGCTCCAGGTCGCGGGGCTGGCGGTGACATAGGTGGTGAGCGGATGAGGCTGCATGGATGATCTCGACGGTCCTGAGACGCCAGACTCTAGCCCCGCCGCCGACTATGCCGCGCCGAATGGGGCCACTGTCTCCACCGCAGGGTCGCAAAGGGTTCAAACTATTAGGGTCGAGTGTCTCCACCCGAGGGGCGTTCGTGCGGGGTCGGGGAATTCGGGCGCGGGTATGGGCATCACCTCTCCATCGCCGGAGGGCGATGGAGAGGACAGACGACCGAAGGGCGTCAGGAGAGGGCGACACGGTGCTGGGTGGAACGCTCGCTGGACAAGGCCAGTGTGCGAAAGAGGTCACCGGCGAGACCCGGTCGCCCCCTCCGTCACGACGCAAGCGGCGTCCTGCCACCTCCCCATCTCCGATGGGGAGGAGAACGCACCACGCCTCCCATCTTCTTCCGTCATCCTCCGGCGAGCGTAGCGAGACCGGGAGACCCAGCGGCGCGCGAGAGCGCGAACCTGCCAGGTCCGCCGATGCGTCCCGCGCCCGCTGAAACACCAGCTAGTCGCAGTCCCACAACACTCGAAGCCGTTGCCGGATCTTGGCGAAAAACGTTGAAGGTGGACCATCTTTTGATGCACTCGACTTCTGCCAGAACATATGGTGAACTTCGAGTGTCCTAGATCTAGGCCGCCACTAGGTTACCCTGATGCATGTCCAACCTCCGATTCGTGCCCGAAGACCTGCAAGCGCTCTACGAAGTTCACGAGTGGAGGAATGGCTTGGCGGTGCTAGCAGCAGCGCGACCGGACGAGTGGGAAGATCTCAAGGCTGCGCTGTCAGAGTTCCGGTTATACGCCACGGAGATTATCAAAAAGGGCGGAAACCGATCGGCCATCGCCATACGGTTAGACAGCCTCCTGGAACAGCGAAACTGGGTCGAACACCGGTTCGAGACATCTATTCGCGTGGACACGGACGAGCGCCAATCACCGACCCATAAAGTGGATATGTACAAGAACCGGGTCGCCTTCGAGACTGAGTGGAACAACAAGGATCCATTTTATGACCGCGACCTAAACAACTTCCGCCTTCTCTTCGACTTGCGGGCGATCGACGTTGGAGTGATCGTGACGCGTTGCGACGAGCTCCAACAGCTGGTCGTCGAATTGGGACGGGACAAGGGCAGCTACGGCAATTCTACGACCCACATGAGCAAGCTTTTGCCGCGCCTCGAAGGCGGCGGCGGCGGTGGCTGTCCAGTCGTCGTTTTCGGCATTCGCCGCGAAGCTTTTGTGGACGACAGGCAAAACCCGGTGGCGCCCGCTAAGGCTACGACCGTGACTTCAGGCGATGATGAGGAATGACAGCGATGGCTTATGATTCAGAGCAGCCCGACCCGAACCTAAACTTGCGTGCATTTGCCAACGGCGAGCGGTTCCGCACCATCTTGGCCGATCCGCCTTGGCAGTTTCAAAATCGCACCGGCAAGGTGGCACCGGAACACAAGCGCCTGAATCGCTACTCGACGATGGACCTTAAAGCGATCTGCGCATTGCCTGTTGCCGAGGTCGCTCAGGAAACGGCGCACCTCTATATGTGGGTGCCGAACGCGCTTCTTCCTGAAGGATTGGAGGTCATGAAAGCTTGGGGCTTCAACTACAAGTCCAACTTGATCTGGCACAAGATCCGCAAGGACGGCGGTTCAGATGGCCGGGGCGTCGGGTTCTATTTTCGCAACGTAACCGAGATTCTGTTGTTCGGAACGCGCGGCAAGAATGCGCGTACCGAGGCTCCCGGACGGCGTCAGGTCAACATGCTCCAGACTCGCAAACGTGAGCACAGCCGCAAGCCTGACGAACAGTACGAACTGGTCGAGGCGTGCAGCACGGGGCCATTTCTGGAGCTGTTCGCACGCGGCGAGCGACCGGGCTGGGCCGTATGGGGCAATCAGGCCGATGAGACTTATGCGCCAACGTGGAAGACGTATTCTTACAACTCGTCCGTTGCCGCAGAGTAGATTCTAAGCAACATCAGTCTACGAATGGGAGCTGGTCTTTGATAAATTGGAGAAGCGAGGATTCTCCCCCAGACCCGGGCGAAAAACGTTCTGAGTTAAAATAGATATCGTCGACGCGGATTTTCTCGAAGAGCAAAGCAAACGCATTCTTTGAAACAACTTCGCCCGACGTCAGGCTATAACGATAGGCCATCGGGAGGAATCTCATGAGCGCTCTAAACCCATTGGTGCGCCCAAGAATAATTCCCGTACCCGCAGCCCACCATGCGGTGCTCCAGCGTTCCGATACTGCCAAGAAATAGTTGTTCACATTTTCGGCGATGACGAGATCCTTCTCGTCGATGAAGAGATTTCGAAATACCAGCTGTCCCGGGCGATCACTTCTCACACGGTCAAGAGCTTTGCCTTTGAGGAGCAAATCACGATCAACCTTGGGGTTTGTCGAGATCGTGGACATCAGCATTTCCACAAACGTCGCTTGGGTCAGGGTTTCCGTCCCGCCAGTACGCTGCGCAAACCCCAAGCGCTTGATTTTCTGATAGAACGGGCTGTTCGGATCCCTATCGAGTGCAACAGCAATATTGTGAGCAGTTTTTTGCGGGCTGCGTGTCTTCGCTAGCGCAAATAGGTCGTAGGAGAGACTCTTGTTTACTTTGGTCTGCTCGAGGTTAACCGTAGAAAATATATAAGCTTGGTCTGACAAGTCGGCACCCACAAATATAGTTACCGGTATATCAAACTGTTCGCCTCTGTAATTTTCGAGGCCAGCAATACGATGTTGTCCGTCAATAACTCTTGCGACGTCGCCTAGATTAACGGATGGATTTTCCTCTCCATCACGCCAGTTCCTGACCTCAAGCGTCTTATGTTCTTCATCAAACTTGGCGTAGTCGGTGTCGATCGCAATTATGACTGCGCCGGGGAAATTGGCATCCTTGAAATTTACGTAAGCTTGAAGCTGTTCGCGCCGTTTTGGATCCACAGGCCGTTGAATGCCCAAATATGTCTCGAACGGGCGCTCAACCTGCATGATGCGTCTAACATCGAACCGGGACATTCTGATCAACGTCTTGAATGGTATCGAGGCAATGAAACTCTCGCCGATAGGTTGGGAAACCTTTAGCGCGGGTATTAGCAAAACTTGTTTGTCTGGATCCGGCGGCAACAGATCAGGGGACTGACCTTGGGTTTCTGTCTCAGGCAGAATAATGCTGCTCATCGACCTTGCCAATCACTAGAGAATGATTCTGTTTCTTCGCGGGTGATCCCGGCGTAACCGGGCTTTATAGCGCTTCTGTAGACGAACATTAAGTACAGGCACGTAAAAGACATAACGAGCGAGACGATTGTTAAAGCTCGAAGGGCGTCACTGTCTAAGCTGATCGTTGCACCCACATTCTTGGCGTTTAAAGCTTGCAAGCCCATGACGATTGCCCACGCGACAATCATCCCGACGAAAATTAGCGAAAACGCAGTCTTGTGAGGAAATGGGGCCAATCCCGGATCGAGTTGCTCGCCCCACAGAACGTATATGTATGATGACAGTAGCGCCGCGCAGACCAGGAAGATTGAGCCAGTGTCGACCTGAAATTGTATGGCGGGTCCAACGCCTGCGGTACCCTTCACGAGGTAGCTAATCAAAATCGCGGTTAAGACGGGCAAAAAACCGAAGAAGCACGCAAGTGACATCTCGCGCCCGGCCGCAGCATGGTTTTCTAGCCGCGTGTAACGAAGATACCCAAACAGCGGCAATCCTGCCGATACCATATTGTTCCCCCAGCTTTAGCGCACGAGGGAACACGCTTCTGCAACTTTCGCAAGCAAATGCCAGCGATTTATCGCTAGCTAACCCGTGCCTACAGCCTTCCCTTCCTGAACGCCTCCTGCTTCTCCGCCGCCGCGTCAGCCCGCCAGCGCTTCGGCGCCGACTTGTCGACGTCCTGACCTTCCGCCGTCATCAGGTCGTTGGCGAACTCCAGATCCAGCAGCTTCATCTTCTTGATCTCGTCCCTGAGCCGCCCGGCCTCCTCGAACTCGAGGTTGGAGGCGGCTTCGCGCATGCGGCCTTCGAGGTCCTTGAGGGCGGCCTGGAAGTTCGTGCCGGTGAAGGGGCGTGACTCCTCCTTGACGCCGATGGGGACCAGGACCCGGTCCTTCTCGTAGGGGGAGTTGAGGATTTCCTTGATGTCGCGCTTGACGCTCTCGGGCGTGATGCCGTGTTCGAGGTTGTAGGCGACCTGGCGTTCGCGGCGGCGGTCGGTCTCGGCGATGGCGCGCTCCATCGAGCCCGTCATGCGGTCGGCGTAGAGGATGACGCGGCCGTCGACGTTGCGCGCGGCGCGGCCGATGGTCTGGATCAGGGAGGTCTCGGAGCGCAGGAAACCCTCCTTGTCCGCATCGAGGATGGCGACCAGACCGCACTCGGGGATGTCGAGGCCCTCACGCAGCAGGTTGATGCCGATCAGGACGTCGAACGTGCCCAGACGCAGGTCGCGCAGGATTTCGATCCGCTCCAGCGTGTCGACGTCGGAGTGCATGTAGCGGACGCGGACGCCCTGTTCGTGCATGTATTCGGTCAGGTCCTCGGCCATCTTCTTGGTCAGGACGGTGACCAGGGAGCGGTAGCCGGCGCGGGCCACGGCCTTGACCTCGTCGATGACGTCGTCGACCTGGTTGCGGGTCTGGCCCGAGACCGGGCGGATCTCCACCGGCGGGTCGATCAGGCCGGTGGGGCGGATGACCTGTTCGACGAAGACGCCGCCGGTGCGCTCCATCTCCCACGGGCCGGGGGTGGCGCTGACGAACATCGTCTGGGGCCGCATGGCGTCCCATTCGTCGAACTTGAGCGGGCGGTTGTCGATGCAGGAGGGCAGGCGGAAACCGTATTCGGCCAGCGTCGACTTGCGGCGGTAGTCGCCCCGGAACATGCCGTTGATCTGGCCCACGGTGACGTGGCTCTCGTCGACGAACAGCAGGGCGTTGTCGGGGATGTATTCGAAGAAGGTCGGCGGCGGCTCGCCCGGGCTGCGGCCCGTCAGCCAGCGGGAATAGTTCTCGATGCCGGCGCAGGAGCCGGTGGCCTCCATCATCTCCAGATCGAAACGGGTGCGCTGTTCGAGGCGCTGGGCCTCCAGCAGCTTGCCGTTCTCGATCATCCAGTCGAGCGTCTCCTTGAGCTCGGCCTTGATGCCGATGGTGGCCTGGTTGAGCGTCGGGCGCGGGGTGACGTAGTGGGAGGCGGCGTAGACGGTGATCTCGTTGAGCTCGGCGGTTTTCTTGCCGGTGAGGGGGTCGAACTCCTGGATCGACTCGATCTCGTCGCCGAACAGGGACACCCGCCAGGCGCGATCCTCCTGGTGGACCGGGAATATCTCGATGGTGTCGCCACGTTTGCGGAACATGCCGCGCTCGAACGTGACGTCGTTACGCTTGTACTGCAGCGCGATCAGGTCGGCCCGCAGCTTGGCCTCATCGATCTGGTCCCCGATCTTCAGCGTGAAGGTCATGGCGGTGTAGGTCTCGACCGACCCGATACCGTAGATGCAGCTGACCGACGCCACGACGATGACGTCGTCCCGCTCGAGGATCGACCGCGTCGCCGAGTGCCGCATGCGATCGATCTGCTCGTTCTGCGACGAGTCCTTTTCGATGTAAGTGTCTGTTCTGGGTACGTAAGCTTCCGGTTGGTAGTAGTCGTAGTAGGAGACGAAATACTCGACGGCGTTGTCCGGGAAGAAGCTCTTGAACTCGGAATAGAGCTGGGCGGCGAGGGTCTTGTTGGGGGCGAGGATCAGGGCGGGGCGCTGGGTCTGTTCGATGACCTTGGCCATGGTGAAGGTCTTGCCGGAGCCGGTGACGCCGAGCAGGACCTGGTCGTGTTCCTTCTCGCCGATGCCCTCGACGAGCTCGGCGATGGCCGCGGGCTGGTCGCCGGCGGGCTCGAACTCCGATCTGATGACAAGCGGCACGCCGCCTTCGGATTTCTGCGGCCGGGACGGGCGATGCGGCGCCCAGGTCTTGTCGATGAACTCGGGCCGGCCCTTC
>DASVTM010000110.1:0-3129 GCA_036387575.1 Brevundimonas sp. | reverse complement strand
CCATGGTGAAAGCGGGAGCCGGCGTGGGGATCATGACCCTTCGGCTTGGCGAATCCGACACCTCAGTGCGGCGACTATTGCCCGCCCTCCCGCCCCTCTCTTTCCCGGTCTGGCTCGTCACCCATCGCGATCTCCGCACGAGCTTGAAGGTGCGAACCGTCTTCGACCTGCTCGCAGCCGGTCTGGCGTTGCCTTCCCCGCTCCACACAGCCAAGGCCGAAAACAAAGGCGGCGTCGAACTGACTGGCCCGGTCACGGCGGGTATAAGTTGATGTCCCGCAGATCAAAAGCGTGATCGCCGTCCCAATATGAAGCCGCCGATAGGGAGCCCGACTGCCTTCAGCAACACCAGCGATCGGCGACGCGACCAGTTCAGCCCGATGCAGGATGTTTGAGCGAATCCGCAGAAACTCGACCGGTGTCGCCCCCGCCGGCGAAAACAAACGCAACGGCGCTGTCGTTCTCGAGAAAAGTGGTAGGCGGCGACGGGTTCGAACCGCCGACCCTCTCGGTGTAAACGAGATGCTCTGACCAGCTGAGCTAGCCGCCCTCACCACGTCGGTGGACGTGCCTTGTGCCTGTCTCCGGCTAACCGTTCAAGACGCTTTTCAGACCTTCGCCGATTCGGAAGCGCGCCGTGCGGGAAGCGGCGCGACTAATGGTCTCTCCAGTCTGGGGGTTTCGGGCGCTCCCGGCCTTGCGATCGACGGCCACGAAGCTGCCGAACCCCACGATGCGGACGTCCTCGCCGCGCTTTAACGATTCGCTTACCCCGTCCGTGAAAGCCTCCAACGCCAACTTCGCCTGGTCACGGGAAATATTGGCGCCTGCCGCCATGGCGGCAATCAACTCGGCTTTGGTCATGGATGCTCGGTCGCCCCCTATGTGATGCCCCCGCACCGTCGTGAAGCCCACAGTAAAACCAGCTTTTTTGTGCCCGTCAAAAGAGAAACACGGCCCGGGGGCCCGGACCGTGCTTTTCGTACCTAACGACACATCAACCTTGAAGCGGCGACCGTTAGTGGCTGACCACGACCGAACCGTCCACGGGCGGAGGCGGCGTGGGGTTGAGCGGCTCGGTCAGCTCGTCCCATTCGACCGGGGTCAGGCTGCCGACCAGAGCCCATTTGAGGGCTTCGTCCGCCGTGGAGATCGGAACGATCTCCAGCGCCGACTTCACGTTGTCGGGCACGTCGGCGAGATCCTTCTCGTTTTCCTGCGGGATCAGCACCGTCTTGATGCCGGAGCGCAGGGCCGCGAGCAGCTTCTCCTTCAGACCGCCGATGGCCGTGACGCGACCACGCAGGGTGATCTCGCCGGTCATGGCGATATCCTTGCGGATCGGCACGCCTGTCAGGACTGAGACCATGGCCACGGTCATAGCCACACCTGCCGAGGGGCCGTCCTTGGGCGTCGCGCCGTCGGGAACGTGGATGTGGATGTCGGTCTTCTCGAACACCGGAGGCTTGACGCCGATGGCGAGCGCACGCGCCCGGACGTAGGAGGCGGCGGCGGAGACGGACTCCTTCATCACTTCCTTCAGGTTGCCGGTGACGGTCATGCGACCGCGGCCCGGCATCTTGATCGCCTCGATGGTCAGGATCTCGCCGCCGAACTCGGTCCAGGCCAGACCAGTGACGATGCCGACCTGATCCTCTTCGTCCGTCTCGCCGTAGCGGAACTTCTGAACGCCCGCGTATTTGGCCAGCTTCTCGGCGTCGACCGTAATGGTGGTCGTGCCTTCCTTGGACATTTCGCGGACAGCTTTGCGGGCCAGACCGCCGAGAGCCCGTTCAAGCGACCGCACGCCGGCTTCGCGGGTGTAGTAGCGGATCAGGTCGCGGATGGTCTCGTCAGGCACGACGAACTCGACCGGGGTCAGGCCGTTGTCGGTCGTGACCTTGGGCAGGACGTGACGCTTGGCGATCTCGACCTTCTCGTCCTCGGTGTAGCCACTGACGCGGATGATCTCCATCCGGTCCATCAGGGGCTGCGGCATGTTCAGGCTGTTGGCTGTGGTGACAAACATGATGTTGGACAGGTCGTAGTCGACCTCGAGGTAGTGGTCGCCGAACGCGTTGTTCTGTGCGGGATCCAGCACCTCGAGCAGGGCCGAGGACGGGTCCCCACGCCAGTCGGCGCCGAGCTTGTCGATCTCGTCCAGCAGAATGAACGCGTTGGTGGTCTTCACCTTCTTCATCGACTGGATGATCTTGCCGGGCATCGAGCCGATGTAGGTGCGGCGGTGACCACGGATCTCGGCCTCGTCGCGCATGCCGCCCAGCGACATACGGACGTATTCACGACCCGTAGCCTTGGCGATCGACTTGGCCAGCGAGGTCTTGCCGACGCCGGGAGGTCCGACGAGGCACAGGATCGGACCCTTGAGGCTGTTGGTGCGCGCCTGCACCGCCAGATACTCGATGATCCGCTCTTTCACCTTTTCGAGGCCGTAGTGGTCTTCCTCGAGGATGGCTTCGGCCTTGTCCAGGTCGATCGCCTTCTGCTTGGTCTTGCCCCACGGGATCGCCAGCAGCCAGTCGAGGTAGTTCCGAACCACGGTCGACTCAGCCGACATCGGGCTCATGTTGCGCAGCTTCTTGACCTCGGCCTCGGCCTTGGTGCGCGCTTCCTTGCTGAGCTTGGTCTTCCGGATGCGCTTTTCGAGCTCCATGATCTCGTCGCGCGAGTCGTCGGTCTCACCCAGCTCGCGCTGGATCGCCTTCATCTGCTCGTTGAGATAATATTCGCGCTGGGTCTTCTCCATCTGGCGCTTCACGCGCGAGCGGATCTTCTTCTCGACCTGCAGGACCGAGATTTCGCCCTCCATCAGGCCGTAAACCTTCTCCAGCCGCTTGGGCACGTCGATGGTTTCGAGCAGGCCCTGCTTGTCGGCGATCTTGACCGACAAGTGGGCGGCGACGCTGTCGGCCAGCTTCGACGGCTCGGTGATCTGGGGAATGGAGCTGAGGGCCTCGGGCGGGACCTTCTTGTTCAGCTTCACATAGCTTTCGAACTGCTCGACCACGGCGCGCAGCATGGCCTCCGCCTGTGAAGGCTCGCCCAGGTCGTCGGCGATCTCGACGGCTTCCGCCTCGAAATACTCCTCGCGGTCGGTGAAGCGTGTCA
>DASVTM010000109.1:0-3388 GCA_036387575.1 Brevundimonas sp. | reverse complement strand
CGGCAGGTCATCGAAACCCACCATCGACAGGTCGCGCGGCAGCTCCAGCCCGCGCTCGCGCGCCGCCTGCATCACGCCGATCGCCATGTCGTCGTTCAGGCTGAAGATCGCCGTCGGAGGTTCGGGCAGGGAGAGCAGGGCGTGCCCGGCCTCGACGCCCGATTCGAAGGTGTAGGCGCCTTCGATCTCATATTCCGGCTGCATAGGAATGCCGCGTTCCGCCAGAGCATCACGGAACCCGCCGCCACGCACCGCCGAGGAACGGAACAGGGCAGGCCCACGCACCAGACCGATTCGGGTATGGCCCAGATCCGCCAGCCGGTTGGCGGCCTCGGCGGCGCCCAGATGGTCGTTGGTCACGACCATGTTCTGTGGCTCGTCCAGCGAGATTGAGGCGATGCGGACATAGGGGCAGTCGAGTTCGCGCAGCAGGTCGATGACCCGCTCATCCTCCGACATCGACGGCGGCATGATGACGCCGAACAGGCGCTGGCGCTCGATGAACCCTCGAATATCCTCGATCAGGGTCTCGGAGTTGCGATTGCAGGGATGGACGACGAGCTCAAGCCCCGAGCCCTTAAGCGCGTCCAGGACGCCCTGCTGCATGTTCACGACATAGGTCGGGCTGGGGTTGTCGTAGATCAGTCCGACGAGGAACGACCGGCGGAAGGCGAGGCCGCGCGCCTGCGGATCCGGGGTGAAGCCGAGTTCGGCGATGGCCGCGTCGACCCGCTCACGGGTGTCGCCCTTGACGAAGGGGGACAGGTTGATGACCCGCGAGACCGTCTTCTTGGACACCCGGGCGACCCGGGCCACGTCGTTGATCGTCGCGCGCTTGCCGGGCTTCGCGGCACGCTGGTCGTCTGTCACAGGCGTTCCTCTTATTCTCTTTTGACCAAGGCATAGCTGCGCCCGGCGAGAAGCGCCACAGGTGTCATAAGAACCGCATTGACACCGGTTTCCTTGCCCGCCCATATTCCGGCCCTTATCGAGGGACTTTCGTGTTCGTGACGATGTTTACCAAGGGAGGAGACCTATGACGGCCTCCAGCCAGACCGCCCAAACCGAAGTCCAGAGCCCGACGGCGACCGCCGAGGCCTTTGTCTCGGCACGGCTCGCAGCGCGTGCGACCCCCGACTATCCGGGCGTGATTCCCGCCACTATGGCCGACGGCTACGTGATCCAGGAGATCGCGATAGGTCTGTATCCAGACCCGATCGTCGGCTGGAAGGTCGGTGGCGTTCCCCCGCCCAAACAGGAAGCTCTCGGGACTCACCGCCTCGCCGGACCGATCTTCGCGCGCAATCGCTGGCCGATCGACGGCGACGTCTCGGTTGCGGCGATCGAAGGCGGCTTCACGGCCATTGAAGCTGAATTCCTCGCCCGCATCGGACCGAACGTCGATCCAGCCAAGACCGAATGGACCGCCGAAGAAGCCGCCGACGTGGTCGACGCCGTCTTCATCGGCCTTGAAATCGCAGGCAGCCCGCTGTCAGCCATCAACGACCTCGGCCCGCCCATCGTGGCCTCCGATTTCGGCAACAACGCCGGCATCTTCGTCGGCCCCGAACTGAACGACTGGCGCGCGGCGCTGGACGGTGTCGTCGTGGAAACCGTCATCGACGGCGTCTCCGTCGGGACCGGCGGATCGCCATCGCTTGAAGGCGGGGCCGTGGAATCGGTGCGCTTTCTGCTGGGGCATTGCGCCAAACGCGGCCGGCCCCTGACGCAAGGCATGCTGGTCTCGACCGGCGCCGTCACCGGCGTGCACCGCATCTATGCGGGCAGTGAGTTCACCTGCGACTTCAGAGGCCTGGGTGTGATCAAGGGTAAGGTCGTCAAGGCCGAGGCTTAAGACTAGAAACGAGGCGCCAACCCGCCGGTCCGCATGATGCGGAGACAGGTCGGGACGCGCGAGGATACGAGTACAGGAACGGGATTTTTCACGATGACCGACGCCACGACCACACGTGAGCCGATAACGATCAAGGCGCCGTCACCCGGCAAATACCGCTGGGTGATCATGTGGCTGCTGTTCGCGGCCATGGTCATCAACTACGTCGACCGTCAGATGATCGGCTTCCTGAAGCCGACGCTGTCCGTCGAGATGGGGTGGTCGGAGACCGACTACGCCGACATCGTCTTCTATTTCCAGGCCACCTACGCGCTGTTCTACGCGATCTGGGGCCGGTTGATGGACAAGATCGGGGCCCGCTGGGGCCTGGGTGTCGCCTTCGCCATCTGGCAGGTCGGCCACATCCTGCATGCCGGAGCCCGGGACCTGAACCACTTCATCATGGCCCGCATGGTTCTGGGCGCCGGCGAGGCCGGTGGTTTCCCCGGTGGCATCAAGGCCGTCACCGAGTGGTTCCCCAAGAAGGAACGGGCACTGGCGACCGGCCTGTTCAACGCAGGCACCAATATCGGGGCGATCGTCACGCCCCTGATCGTTCCGGTTCTGGTACTGTCCTTCGGCTGGCAGATGTCCTTCATCATCACCGGCCTGCTGGGTCTTATCTGGCTGCCGATCTGGCTGCTGGTCTATCGCAAGCCGCGCGAGCAAAAACGTCTGTCGGCAACCGAACTGGCCTATATCGAGCAGGATCCTGCGGACTCTGACGAGAAGGTGGGCTGGTTGAAGCTGCTGACCGTCAAGGAAACATGGGCCTATGCGCTGGGCAAATTCCTGATCGACCCGGTCTGGTGGATGTTCCTGTTCTGGTTGCCCGACTTCCTCGGCAAGCGTTACGGCCTCGACCTCAAGACCTTCGGTCCGCCGATCGTGGCCATCTATCTGCTGTCCGATGTGGGTTCGGTGGGCGGCGGCTGGCTGTCCTCGCGGATGATGCATATGGGCGTCAGCCTGAACAAGGCGCGCAAACTGACCATGCTGTTGTGCGCCGTGCTGGCCGTGCCGGTCATGTTCGCGGCCGAGGCTTCGAACCTGTGGGTTGCGGTCCTGATCATCGGCCTGGCGACCGCGGCGCACCAGGGCTTCTCCGCCAACCTCTACGCCCTGCCGGGCGACGTCTTCCCAAGAAAGGCCGTCGGGTCAGTCGTTGGCATCGGCGGCATGCTCGGCGGCATCGGCGGCATGGTGTTCTCGAAATACGTCGGCCAGATCCTCGAGAAGATCGGCACCTACACGCCCATCTTCGTCGTCGCTGGTTCGGTCTACCTGATCGCCCTGCTGGTCATTCATCTGATCATGCCGAAATACGCTCCGGCCAAGGTGGGCGGCGTCACGGCCTGATCCTCACGGCGTGAGACTATAGAGCGGCGGTGGACCCGATCCACCGCCGCTTTTTTGTGCGCGTCACCCGACGGCGGGCCGCAGAGGAGTGCAAAAGGGATGGCGCTCCATTTGTATTATAATATGATGATCGTT
>DASVTM010000108.1:0-3834 GCA_036387575.1 Brevundimonas sp. | reverse complement strand
CCTGTTCCGCGCCCTGCCAGTCGATATCGAAAAGAACATCGCGCCCCTCTTCCAGCGCCTTGTCGATTGGCGCGCGCGGACTGCCGTAGCGGCTTCCGTGAACATCGGCCCACTCCAGGAAGGCGTCCTGATCGATCAACGCCTGAAAAGCTTCCGGCGTGACGAAATGATAGTCGCGATCTGCGACCTCGCCCGGACGGATCCCGCGCGTCGTCATCGACACGGACAGCTCCAGCCCGCCGTGATCGGCCATCAATCGACGGCACAGGGAAGTCTTGCCGGCGCCCGAGGGGCTGGCCACGATCAGCAGGACACCGCGGCGCGGCGTACGGTCATTCGACATTTTGGATTTGTTCTCGAAGTTGCTCGATGACCGCCTTCAGATCGAGTCCGATGGCGGTCAGCGGCGTGGTAGCCGATTTCGAGCACAGGGTGTTCGCTTCACGCATGAATTCCTGCATCAGGAAGTCGAGTTTCCGTCCTGCGGGCGGTTGAAGCAACAGAGTGCGGGCCGAGGCGACGTGCGCCGTCAGCCGATCCAGCTCCTCGCGCACATCCGCCCGGGTCGCCAGCGCCGCCGCCTCGACCACGATACGGTCTTCCAGCCCCGTTGCGTCGGGCGCCAGTTCGGCCATGCGGCGGCCAAATCGTTCGCGGATATGATCGGTCTGCGCCGACGCCTCGCCTTCGGCCTTCCCGATCAGGGCCTCGATCCTGCCGATGAAGTCGGCGATGACCGGCGTCAGCTGGGCGCCTTCGCGTTCGCGCGACACCTTCAACGCGTCCAGCGCCTCGCCAACTGAGACGGCCATGGCGGCTTCGATCGGCGTACGTGTCTCGGCATCGATGTCATCGTCGGCGACGTCGAGCACCCCGCGCAGGCCCAGCAAGCCATCGGCTGAAGGCGGCGTCGCGCCCTCCTCCGCCAATTGATTGGCGAGCTCCAGATAGCGGGCCAGCACGGCCTCATTGACCTTGAGCGCGCCGGCGCTGCCCTGCGCTTGTTTGGCCTGGACACCGACGGTGACCTGCCCCCGGTTCAGCCGCGCTTGCGCCGCCGCCTTGGTCAGCCGTTCGAGATCGTCGAACCCGTTTGGACCCCGGAACCGGACCTCCAGATTACGCCCGTTGACCGAGCGCGCCTCGACGCTCCAGCTCCAGCCGTCCAGCGCGCCGTCGGCCCGGCCAAAGCCGGTCATGCCCGAAATGCCGCTCATCGTGGCGTCGTCGCAGGAGGCGGTGTGACTGGCGGAGCTGCGCGGCTTGGCGTGATGGCGCCCGGAGGCTGCATGGTGATGACCGCCTCGCCGGTCAGGGGCTGATCTGTCGGAGCGGTCCCGGGAGCCAGCGCTCCAGGCGCGGCAGGGGGCGTCGCGCCCGGAGGCAGGCCAGCCTTGCGCCGCTCGATCTCGCGCCATCGTGCGACGTTGACGAGATGCTGCTCATAGGTGCTGGCGAAGACGTGTCCGCCTGTGCCGTCGGCCACGAAGAACAGATCAGTCGAACGCGGCGGGTTGAGCACGGCGGCAATCGCGTCCTTGCCCGGATTGGCGATCGGCGTCGGCGGCAGGCCGTCGATCAGATAGGTGTTGTAGCCGGTGTTGGCCTGCAGTTCAGACTGCCGGATCCCCCGTCCCAGCGGTCGTCCGCGGGTAATGCCGTAGACGATGGTCGGATCGCTCTCGAGCCGCACGCCCATGCGAAGGCGGTTCGAGAACACCGCCGCCACCCGCGGACGTTCCTCGGCCAGACCGGTTTCCTTCTCGACGATGGAGGCCAGGGTCAGGGCTTCCTGCGGCGTCCGCACGACAAGCCCCTGACCGCGCGCGGCCCAAAGCTTGGCGAGGTTCTCGGTCATGGCCCGTTGCATGCGGGCGACCACGGCGGCGCGGGTCTCACCACGTGCGACCTCATAGGTGTCGGGCCACAGCGAGCCCTCGGCGGGCGTCGTCTCGACCGCACCGGTCAGCACCTGTTCGCGGTTGAGGATGTCGATGGCCTGCGCGGACGACCAGCCCTCGGGGATGGTCACATAATGGCGCACGACCCTCCCGTCTGTCAGCAGCCTCAGCACGTTCTTCAGCGAGGCCCTGGTCGGCACCTGATACTCCCCCGCCCGCAACTTGCGGTCGGCGCCGGTCAGGGTCGCTGCGGCCTTGAACATGTCCGTCGAACGGATGACACCCGCGTTCTTCAGCGTCGCCGCTATGGCTGAGACGCCCGACCCGCTCGGGAGCGTGACGACCGTTGAATCGCCCATCCGCGCCGATGGTCCGGGCGCGTAGTAGACGCTCCAGGCCCAGGCCAAGGCGGCGATCAGGAACAGGCTGAAGGTGGCCGAGGCCGCCAGCAACGCCGCCATCTTGCCCGATCGTTTGCCGCGCGCGACGGGCCGGGGCCCTTTCACCGGTCCCTTGATAGGACCGCCGGACCCTTTGAGCATCAGGCAACCTTCTTGAAGATGATCGAGGCGTTGGTGCCACCGAACCCGAAGCTGTTGGACATCGCCACGTCGATCTCCATCGGCTTGCCCTTGTGTGGCACGAGGTCGATGTCGGTTTGGTGTTCGGGATCGTCAAGGTTGATCGTCGGAGGCGCGATCTGGTCGCGGATGGCCAGCACCGAGAACACCGCCTCGATAGCGCCCGCCGCGCCCAGCAGGTGCCCGGTCATCGACTTGGTCGAGGACATGGCCAAGTTCTTGGCGTGGTCGCCAACCAGCCGCTCGACTGCGCGCAGTTCGATCCAGTCGGCCATCGTCGATGTGCCGTGGGCATTGACGTAGTCGATGTCCTCGATGGCGATCCCGGCCCGCTTCACCGCCGCCTTCATGGCGCGATAGGCGCCGTCGCCGTCCTCGGACGGGGCGGTTATGTGGTAGGCGTCGCCCGACATTCCATAACCGATCACCTCAGCGTAGATCTTGGCCCCACGGGCCTTGGCGTGCTCGTATTCCTCGAGAATTACGACCCCCGCGCCCTCGCCCATCACGAAGCCCGCATGCCCTCGGTCATAGGGACGCGAGGCCGTCTCCGGCGTATCATTGTAGGCGGTGCACAGCGCCTTGCAGGCAAGGAAGCCGGCGATGCCGATCGGCACGATCGAGCTTTCGGCCCCGCCCGCGACCATCACGTCGGCATCGTCGAAGGCGATCATGCGCGCCGCGTCGCCGATGGCGTGGACCCCGGAGGCGCAGGCCGTGACCACCGCATGGTTCGGACCCTTGAGCCCATGCCGGATCGAGATCTGGCCCGACGTCAGGTTGATCAGGGACGAAGGGATGAAGAAGGGACTGACGCGACGCGGGCCCTGCTTGTCGAGAATCAGCGCGGTCTCGGCGATCGGCCCGAGACCGCCGATGCCGGAGCCCATCATTACGCCGGTGCGTTCCTGATCCTCGTCGGACTCGGGATGCCAGTTCGCGTCGTTCAGCGCCTCATCGGCGGCGGCGATGCCGAACAGGATGAAGTCGTCGACACGCTTGCGGTCCTTGGCTGACATCACCTTGTCGGGATCGAAGCTGCCGGGAACGTCCGGCCCGCCCTGCCCCCGTCCGTCCACGCTAGGCACTTCACCCGCGATGGTGCAGCCATAGCCTTCAGTGTCGAAGGTCGTGATCGGGCCGATGCCCGAGCGCCCTTCGACGATCCCTTGCCATGTGTGTTCTACGCCCCAGCCCAGGGGAGTGACCAGTCCGAGGCCGGTGACGACGACGCGGCGCATAGGCTGCGCTCCCTGATGGTTGAGACTCAAGCAGCACAGCATAGTGGGCGCCACGATGACTCGCTAGGGCGAGCGCTGATCTCCTCGTCAGGGTGCTAACGAGAATGACCA
>DASVTM010000107.1:0-2943 GCA_036387575.1 Brevundimonas sp. | reverse complement strand
GCCGTTGGTGAAGGCCTCGCGCACCAGATTGGCGTCGAACAGCACCGAGGAGACGAAGCTGCCGGAATGCTGGCTGCGCAGACGGGCGAGGTCGGCGCGGATCATGGCTCCGAACAGCCGCACCTGAATATCACCGACGATGCCGTGGCCCAGCCTGTTGACCAGCGCCGCCTGACCCAGCGACGCCAGGGTCCAGACGAAGGCGACCATGACGATCGCCGTCGGGATCCAGAACAGGGCCTCGTCCGCCGAAACGGGGATCAACCCCCACAGTTTCACCGGCACGCTGTGATCTACGAACAGGCCGTTGATTGCAGGTTCCAGCAGCTTAAGGATCGCGGCGTTCAGTCCGCCTGCGATGATGGCGCACAGGATCGAGGCGAACAGCGCTCTCTTGTGCCGCGAGAGGTAGTCGCGCCAGATCCGGGCCAGCAGCGGGCGCAGGCCTTCGTCTTCGTCGGAAACGCCAGTCGTCGTCATTGGACGGAGGTCGGACGGACGGCCCGGCAAGTCAACCCGCGTGGGCTTATTCCGAGCGAACTGTGACCTTCGATGCGTCGGCGGGATTGTATCGTCACGTGTGCGGATGACGCGGCGGCCTCGAACCTCTATCTGCGCCCTATGCCGCGTTTCGACCTCACCAGCACCGCCGGCCGGTTTCATGCCGGATGGGACTATTTCTGGAGCGACCATGCCTTCCTCAGGCTGGCGTTCTCGAACGCCCATTGGCTGGGGCCCGATCTGGTGCGCACCAACCAGCCATCGCCCCGGCAGTTGAAGGGCTGGGCGGACCGGGGGATCAAGACGGTCATCAACCTGCGCGGCGAACGCGACGAGAGCTATTACTGGCTGGAGAAGGCGGCGTGCGAGGCGCTCGGTCTGACCCTGATCGATGCGCCGCTGGACTCGCGAGACGTGCCTGAGCCGTACCGCATCCACCGCGCCATCGACCTGTTCAGGACCGTCGAATACCCGGTCCTGATCCACTGCAAGTCGGGCGCAGATCGGGCCGGGCTGATGGCGGTGCTGTACCGGCATTTCCATCTTGGCGAGCCGATCCCGGTCGCCATGGAGCAGTTGTCGAAGAAGTATCTGCACAGCCGCGAGGGATTGACCGGCGTGCTCGACTATTTCCTCGAGAAATACGTCCGCGAGATCGAGCCGACAGGGATGACCTTCCTCGAATGGGTCGACAGTCCCGACTATGATCCCAAGGCGATCCGCGCCGAGTTCAAGGCCGGCTGGTGGGGCACGCTGCTAACAGACAAACTGCTGCGCCGGGAGTAGGGCGGAGCCTGTCCGGATTAACTCCAGGGGCCGCGCTTGGGGTCATCCGGCCGGGTAGGGGCAGGCTTGCGGGATGACGGCGTGTCGGATGATGGCGGGGCGACCGGTCCGCCGTTCTCGCGCATCAGCTCCGCCTCGCGTCTGGCCTTGCGATCGGCCTCCCATCTGCGGAGGTGGAACAGGGCGCCCTGTTCGTTGCGAAGGGCCACGACCCAGAAGACCAGCAGGACCAGAAGACCGATCAGTCCAACGATCTGTTCAGTGCCGAGCGTCGTTCCAAACAGGGTCATGGCCTCGCCTCTCGTGATGCAGCACTCGCCATGGTGGGCGGCGCCGAGACAGGCGCGCTGGCAAACGCCTCGGGCTGGGCGGGCAACTTCGGCTTCGTGCGCCGATCGCCTGGCGCCTCGCGCCCCCTGGCTTGTCCTTGTTTGCCCCGGAGCATTTGCACGGCGGGGTAAGACGCCGTGGGCCGGGTCGCCCAGGCGACGATCGCCGCGCCCAGCAACAACAGGCCGGAGACGACGAGAAAAGGAACCATGGAATACTCCTGCAGGAACGCCCAGCTCATCAAAGCGGAGGCTCACGGCATGAAGCGCGTAAGCGAGGGGGCGTGTTCCGCAGTTAACCTTGCGGCCTAATGGTCCGCGCGCGGATCGATCATCTTGTGGGCGTGCAGGATGAAGAACCGCATCAGGGCGTTGTCGACCGTGGCCTGCGCGCGGGCCTTCCACGCCTTTTTGGCTTCGTCATAGCTGCCGAAGGCGCCGACGAACTCGACCTTGGACAGGTCGCGGAAGACGGGTGCGTCGAGGTGGCGCAGCTCGCCGCCGATGACGAGGTGCAGCAGTTGCGGGGTTTCGACTTCGGTATGAACGCTCATCTCAGGTCCTTGAAAGCGGGGGAGGGCTTATAAGGCCAGCGGGATAGGCGCTGTGCGCCGGATGATCAACGGGTGCAGGGCCGGTGCGCTGCAAACCAGGCTGGTTTGACGCGGGTCCGGACGATTGAACAGCCACGGTCGACCGAGGTGATCCGTGACCTTTGCGCCCGCCTCGGTGGCGATCAGTTGTCCGGCAGCGACGTCCCAGTCCCACTTCGGACCCATGGCGATGGCCGCGTCGAACATCCCCGCAGCGACCAGCGCCATGCGATAGGCCAACGCATTGCGCTTCTCGTAGCGCATCGGCGGCCAGGGCTCGGGCCACTCGGGCCGCTCCATCAGCTTGGCGTCGGCCAGCACCGAGGCGTCGTCGAGGTCGTCGGTGTCGGACGGCGAGATCGCTCGTCCGTTCAGTCGCGCGCCGCCGCCCAGCGTCGCCTCGAACGTCTCGTTCAGCGACGGCACGTGAATCACCGCCGCCACCGGATGACCGTTCTCGACCACGGCGATCGGAACGCACCACCACGGCTTGTTCTTCATATAGGCGACGGTGCCGTCGATCGGATCGACGACGAAGATGCGCTCCTTCGACAGACGCTCGCTGGTGTCCGCCGTCTCTTCAGACAGCCAGCCGTAGTCGGGTCGCGCGGCGCGCAGCCGATCGGTCAACAGCGCGTCCAGCGCCAAGTCGGCGTTGCTGACCGGCGAATGGTTCGCCTTGTGCTCGACGCTCAGGCCCCGACGCCGCAGCTGCAGCGACAGTTCGCCCGCCT
>DASVTM010000106.1:0-7036 GCA_036387575.1 Brevundimonas sp. | reverse complement strand
CGCGCGACCTGCTGCTGATCCTTCGCCAGACCGACCAGTTCGCCGATGCCGGCGATGGCGCCGACCAGGCTGCCCATCTCGGCGGGAACGATCACGGTCTTGGCGGTCGGGTTGCGCGCCAGTTCGGCGAAGGCCTCGACGTATTTCTGGGCGACGAAGTAGTTGATGGCGTTGACGTCGCCAGCGGCGATGGCGTTCGACACCAGTTCGGTCGCCTTGGCCTCGGCGGCGGCGGCGCGTTCACGGGCCTCGGCGTCACGGAAGGCGGCTTCCTTGCGGCCTTCGGACTGAAGGATAGCCGATTGTTTGGCGCCCTCGGCGCGCGCGATGGCGGCCTGTTTCTCGCCCTCGGCCTCGGTAATGATGGCGCGCTTTTCGCGTTCGGCCTTCATCTGACGAGCCATGGCGTTGGTGATGTCAGCAGGCGGGGTCAGGTCCTTGATCTCGATGCGGTTGACCTTGACGCCCCACGGCTCGGTAGCCGCGTCGATGACGGTCAGCAGCCGGGTATTGATCGAGTCGCGCTGGAACAACACCTCGTCCAGCTCCATCGAACCGACCACGGTGCGCAGGTTGGTCATGCACAATTGGGTGATGGCGTAAGGCAGGTTCTCAATCCGATAGGCGGCGGCCGAGGCCTCCATCACCTGGATGAAGACGATGGCGTCGACCTTCACCATGGCGTTGTCCTTGGTGATGACCTCCTGCTGGGGCACGTCGAGGACCTGCTCCATCATATTCATGCGGCGTCCGACGCGCTCCACGAACGGGGTCAGGATGCTGATGCCGGGCTTCAAGGTCTTGGTGTAGCGGCCGAAGCGCTCGACCGTAAACTCGCGACCCTGCGGCACGATCTTGATCACGCTGAACAGCAGGACAAAGGCGAAGATCACCACGAGGGTGATGGCGACATAGCTCATGAACAGTCTCCCTTGGAGCCAGTCTAGACCGTCGCCATAAGCCCCGCCATGGAAACCGGACGCTGTCCCGGCTGTTTTCGCAACCTGAAGGCGGCCCGAAACGAAAAAGGGCGGCCTCAGCAGAGACCGCCCCGATCCGTAACGAACGTCGCGAGGACTATTCGGTGACGTTGACTTCGCCGCCGTCCAGTTCGCAGAAGTTTTCCGAGCCCAGGATGGCTTCGTCGCCGTCTTCGAACACGGCCTTCAGGTCGTATTCGCAGTCTGGCAGGTTGTCGTCGATGGTGACTTCGACGCTGTCGCCAGCACCCAGGACGTCTGCGCCGAAGATGTCTTCTTCCCACTCGTTGGTGGAGACCTTGGAGATGTAAAGCGCCGTCAGCACGTGGTCGGTCTGGTTGTTCAGCGTGAACGTAACCGGCTCGGTGGTCTGCGCCATCGCAGCGACGGGCGCAGCAGCGCTGAGCAGGGCGGCGGCAAGAGCCACCTTCATCAGTTTGATCATAGTATAGTCCCCCAATACCGGCTCACGCCGGCGGATAGCCCCCAGACCCGGCGGTTGCCGAGCCGAGGGCTTATTGCGCTTTACTGCCATGCTGTCACGTTCATAATTCGCTGCAATCATGCGGAAACAACGCCTTAGGGTCGATTCATTCACACCGTATTCATGTTTTCGAACGCCTTCGCGATGATGCGGCGGGTCTCATTCCAGGCGATCAGCGCGTCGACTTCAGCCCGCCTGACGAAACGGGCATCGGCGGCGTCGTCGCCCGCCACCGGTTCGCCGGAGCACCATGTCGCGACGTAGTCGATCAAGACGTAATGCAGACCCGCTTCGGGAAAGAAGCCGTCAACGACGTCGAGAAGGCCGACGATTTCCGCCTCCACACCCGTTTCTTCCCGCAGTTCGCGCAGAGCGGCGTCGACGGCGCGTTCGCCGGGCTCGATCCGGCCGCCCGGCAGCGACCATTCGCCTTGGCGCGGCGGCTTGCCGCGACGGATCAACAGCACCTCATTCCCGCGCAGACAGACCACGCCGACGGCAGGCACGGGGGCGGGAATCGGAAGGTCTGGCGCAAAATCCATCCCCCAGCATAGCTTTCGACTTTCGTCCTGTGCACGTTTTTGACAGAAGAGCGTCCATGAACGCGCCCTCCCCCGCCGCAATCGATGAGCTCAAGGCCGCGCTCGGACCGTCCGGCTGGACCCAGGATCCCTTCACCATCGCGCCTCACTTGACCGAGTGGCGGGGTCGTTGGAGCGGCGAGACTCCCATCTTGCTTACGCCGGGCTCCACCGAAGACGTGCGCAAGGCCGTGGCGATTTGCGCCAGCCACGGCGTCGCCGTCATCCCGCAGGGCGGCAACACCGGTCTCGTCGGGGGACAGATCCCCTTCGGCGAAGTCCTGCTTTCGACGCGGCGACTGAGAACGGTGCGCGATGTCACACCCCTCGATGATGCGATGACGCTGGAGGCCGGCATTACCCTGCTGGAGGCCCAGCAGCATGCGGCGGCTGCCGATCGCTTTTTCCCCCTCAGCCTTGCTGCGGAGGGCACGGCGACGGTCGGGGGCGTGATCTCTACCAACGCCGGAGGCACGCAGGTTCTTCGCTACGGCATGATGCGCGATCAGGTGCTCGGCCTCGAGGCCGTGATGCCGAATGGCGAGATCTTTCACGGCCTGAAACGGCTGCGCAAGGACAACACCGGCTATGACCTCAAGCAACTTCTGATCGGGGCTGAAGGCACCCTTGGCGTGGTTACAGCGGCGACGCTGAAGCTCTATCCCGTTATGCGCAGTCGGGCCGTGGCCATGGTCGCCCTTGAGACAGCGGCGGCATCCATCGAGCTTCTGGCCCGGGCTCGAGCCGAAACCGGTGGTGGTGTCGAGGCTTTCGAACTGATGAAGCGTCTGGGGGCAGAACTGGTGGTCAAGAACATCCCCGACTCCCGTTGGCCGCTCGAACCCATCCCCGAATGGTCGGTGCTGATCGAAATCGCCTCAGGTACTCCCGGCGGCGCTGAAGCCCAGATGGAACGGTTGCTCGAGGTCGCCTTCGAGGAAGGCCTGATCGTCGACGCCGCCATCGCCCAGAACGACGCCCAGCGCAAAGCCTTCTGGCGTCTGCGCGAGGAACATTCTGCGGCGCTGAAACCCGAAGGCGGCGGCTGGAAGCACGACGTCTCCGTCCCGATCAGCCGGATCGCCCACTTCATCGACGAAGCAACCGCCGCCGTCGAACGCTTCCATCCGGGCGCCCGCGTCTCGGTCTTCGGCCACATCGGCGACGGCAACCTGCACTACGATGTGTTGCCCGGCGGCGGCGAAGACGTTCCCGCCTTCATCGCGCGCTGGAAAGAAGGCTCCAAGGTCGTCCACGACATCGTCGCCCGCTACGACGGCTCGATCTCCGCCGAACACGGTCTGGGGCGGCTCAAAACCGAGGAAGTCCGCCGCTACAAATCGCCGCTGGAGATCGAGACCATGGCCGCAATCCGCCGTGCCATCGACCCTCAGCGGATCATGAACCCTGCGGTTCTGTTTTAGCCCTCCCGGATCGAACGCTGAGGACAGTTCGCCCGCGACGGTTCAATTCGTCACGGAACCGGCCTAGATCGCGCCTCTTGAGACCGGAGACGCCCATGACGAACCTGATGATGAGTGTGCCGTGCTGATCGTGCTGTCCCCGGCCAAGCGGCTGGATTTCACCGAGACCGACCCGGAACTGCCGGCCACTGCGCCCCGCTTCGTCGAGGATATCGCCAGCCTGTCACGCACGGCCAAGCGCCAGACAAAGGCTGACCTGCGCAAGCTGATGAGCATCTCCGAGGATCTGGCCAAGCTGAACCAGCAACGGTTCAAGGCCTTCGACCCCGAGGCGACCGATGTCGGTACCCAGGCCGTGATGGCCTTCGCGGGCGATGTCTATCAGGGGTTGGATGCCCGTTCGCTAGATGCCAAGTCGCTCGACTGGGCGCAGTCTCATCTGCGTATCCTGTCGGGTCTCTACGGTCTGTTGCGTCCACTCGACCGGATCCAGCCCTATCGGCTGGAAATGGGCGTCCGGCTGAAGACCCGGCGCGGGAACAGCCTTTACGACTTCTGGGACGACCGGATCTCGAAGCAGTTGAACATCGACGCCGAAGGGCAGCCGCACCCCGTGCTCGTGAACCTGGCCAGCCAGGAGTATTTCGGCGCGGTCGACGCCAAGGCGCTGAAGATCCCCGTCGTCACCCCGAACTTCCGCGAGACGAAGGACGGCGAGAGCCGGATCATCTCCTTCTTCGCCAAGAAGGCGCGTGGAACCATGGCCCGGTTCGCCATCGATGAGCGGATCGAGAACCCCACCGACCTCAAGACCTTCGACCGCGACGGCTACACGTTCGACAAGTCGCTTTCGAGTGAGACGGACTGGATATTCACCCGATCAGGAAATTCGTGATCGCTGCTGTCGCCATCGCCGCCCCGAGCGACTAGTCTGCGTCCAAACAGAAACCACGCCTTCGGAAACGCCGACATGTTCAACCGGACCAAAGCCCCCGCGATGGATAACCCCAGGGACCACGAGCGTCCCGTCTACCGGGATCCCAACGATCTCAAGGGTCAGGTGGCGGTCATCTCAGGGTCGACCTCGGGCATCGGTCTGGCGCTGGCCCGGGCAGTCGCGGCGCGCGGCGGCGACGTTGTCCTGAACGGTCTGGGCGATCCGGCCGAGATCGAACGCACCCGCGCCGAGATGGAAGCCAGCTGCGGCGTCCGCGTCCGCTACCATGCCGCCAACATGCTGCGCGGCGACGAGGTGGCCGACATGGTCGCGTTCGGCAAGCACCAGCTCGGTCGCGTCGACATCCTGGTCAACAACGCCGGCATCCAGCATGTCGAGTCGGTCGAGAAATTCCCGTCGGACCAGTGGGAGAAGATCATCGCCATCAACCTGTCGTCGACCTTCTATGCGACGCGGGCGGCGATCCCGATCATGAAGGCGCAAGGGCGCGGGCGGATCGTCAACATCGCCTCGGCGCACGGGCTGGTCGCCTCGCCGTTCAAGTCGGCCTACGTCGCCGCCAAGCATGGCGTGCTCGGCTTCACCAAGACGGTGGCGCTGGAGCTGGCGCAGGAGAACATCACCTGCAACGCCATCTGCCCCGGCTTCGTGGAGACGCCGCTGGTCGCGGCCCAGATCGCCGATCAGGCCCGGCTGAACGGCGTTTCGAAGGAGGTCGCCCTGCGTGACATCATCCTCGAGGCCCAGCCGACCAAGCGGTTCGTCACGACCGACGAACTGACCGGAATCTTCCTCTATCTGGTGTCCGACCTCGGCGCCTCGGCCACCGGCGCCAGCTTCTCCGTCGACGGCGGCTGGACCGCCAAGTAGCAGCAACCCCGAGGGCCGATGGCGCTGTTCACCCGTAAGGCTCCTGCAGCAGTCGAAGCCACGGCGGAGGCATCGTCCCCGGACGGCAAACGTCCCATCTCGCTGGCGCTTCAGGGCGGTGGGGCGCACGGCGCGTTCCAGTGGGGCGTGCTGGACCGGTTGCTGGAGGATGACCGGCTCGACATTCGCGCCGTCACGGCCGCGTCAGCAGGCGCGATGAACGGTGCGGCGCTGGTCTCGGGACTGGCTACCGGCGGTGCTGAGGGCGCGCGCAAGTCGCTCGACAAGCTGTGGCGAGAGACTAATCAGTCAGGCGGCCGCAACGTCTTCGGCGACAGTTCAATCTGGTCGTCGGCCATGACTCCCAACTGGCTGACCGAGACGACGGCCTGGCGGTCGATGGAGACGCTGGCGGGGTCGATGAGCCCGTATCAGTTCAACCCGTTCAACCTCAATCCGCTCAAGCGCGTGCTCGACGCGACGATCGACTTCGACGCGGTGCGGGCGTCCGACATCAAGCTGTTCGTCGCCGCGACGGCTGTCCGCCATGCCAAGGCGCGAATCTTCACCACGGCCGAGATCACCGATCAGGTGTTGCTGGCCTCGGCCTGCCTGCCGCATCTGTTTCAGGCGGTGGAGATCGAGGGCGAGCCCTATTGGGACGGGGGCTATCTGGCCAACCCGCCGCGGTGGCCTCTGTTCTATGCCGACACGCCCGACGACATCCTGCTGATGACGCTTAACCCGTTCGAGCGTGAGGAGGCCCCACGCGCGGCCGGCGAGATCATGGACCGGCTCAACGAGGTGGTCTTCAACGCCCCTCTGGCCGCCGAACTGCGGGCCGTCGCCTTCGTGCAGGAACTGCTTGAGCAAGGCATGCTGAAGGAGGATGCGCGCGGTCGCTATCGGCACATCCTGATGCACGCGATCGAGGCCGACGGCTGGCTCGGCGATCAGACGCTGGGCTCCAAGTTCAACACCGAATGGACCTATCTCAACAGCCTGAAGGCCCGTGGTTGTCAGGCGGCCGAGGAGTGGCTGGCGACCTGCTTCAATCAGGTCGGGGTCAGTTCCAGCGTCGATCTGCAGGCCCGGTTCGGCTGAAATGACATCCTTGACGACGACTGCCCGCGGGCGCACATCGCCGCGCCTCCCCAAGGACCCGCCGATGTCTTCCTCGATGCCCAAGGCCAACGACACCGTCCACCTGCGTCTGTCGATGCGAAACGACGGCGGCCCGTTCTGGCAGACCAACGCCGTCATTGCCTCGGTCGCCGGTCGCTCGGTCGTGCTGGACGGCTTCGACCGTCAGGTCACCGCCTCTGCCACCGAACTGAAGCCTGCGGGCGCCGGTCGCTGGACCCTGGATTGGGAAATCCGCACCCGGCCCTGACGCCTACTTGGAGTAGACCACCCGGCAGTCGCCATCGACGGTCGTGTAGCGCTGGTTCGCGGCGTCCACGAACGAGATCCGGTCGCCCTCGTCGTACTCGACCTTGCCGGTAGAGCGACCGCTGAAGCTCTGCGTACCATAGGTCCAGCAGGTGATGTCCGCCGGCTTGTCGCCCCAGGTCGCATCGCGGCTGGCGCGCTTGCTGTCCGTACAGCCGCCGACTGCGACTACGAGGGCGAGTGAGGCGATGGCGATGACGGCGGGTTTCATGGGAGGCTCCTGTGCAGCGGACGATAACGCCTTCACCCAACGTTGGGATGCGACAATCCGCCCTACCCCACATACC
>DASVTM010000105.1:0-9839 GCA_036387575.1 Brevundimonas sp. | reverse complement strand
CTCACGCACGACGATCGGCACCACGGCCAGGCGAGCGGCCTGCGCAGCGCGCCAACGGCGTTCACCGGCGATGATCTGCCACATGCCATCCTGGCCGGGCTGGGTGCGCACGAGGATCGGCTGCAGGATGCCCTTGTCGCGAATGGAGTTGGTCAGCTCGTCCAGATTCTCCTGCGTGAAGATCTTGCGCGGCTGGTCCGGATTGGGTTTCAGGCTCTCGATCGGCGCGGTCTGAACGCCCGTAGCAGGCCCGCCCGTCGCCGGAGCAGCCTCATTGGCGTCCTCGCCCATCAGGGCTGCAAGGCCGCGGCCCAATCCTCTTTGACGTTCAGACAAGTCTTTGTTCCGTTTCTTGGTTGTCTATCAGGCGGCGAGCTGAGCGCGGCGACGACGCTCACGACCGACCACTTCCTTGGCCAAGCGGAGATACGCTTGGCTGCCTGTGCATTTCAGATCGTAGATCAGCACCGGCTTGCCGAACGACGGCGCCTCGGCGACCCGCACGTTTCTCGGTATGACCGCGTCATACACCTTCTCGCCGAAATGGCTCCGAACGTCAGCCGCCACCTGACCCGACAGAGCACTGCGGCGGTCATACATGGTCAGAACGAGACCTTGAATCTCCAGCGACGGGTTCAACGATTGACGCACCATCTCGATGGTTTTCATCAACTGCGTCAGACCCTCGAGCGCGAAGAACTCACACTGAAGAGGAACCAGCACGCCGTCCGCTGCGGCCATGGCGTTCAGGGTCAAGAGATTGAGCGACGGCGGGCAGTCGATCAGCACATAGTCATACCCGGTATGTCCAGCATCGCCCTGAGCCGCCAGCGCATCCCGCAACCGATACGATCGGCGGTCGGCCTGGCTCAGTTCGATCTCGACGCCGGACATGTCCGCGTCTGCCGGGATGATGTCAAGGCCGGGTACGGCCGTATGGACGGCGGCATCGTGGACCGAACGGCCGTCGACGATGACGTCGTAGACCGTGATGCGTCGTGTTTCACGTGGAACACCGAGACCCGTGGACGCATTGCCCTGCGGGTCCATGTCGACGATCAGGACCTTCTCGCCGATGGCGGCCAGGGCAGTGCCGAGATTGATCGCCGTCGTGGTCTTGCCCACCCCACCCTTCTGGTTGGAGACGGCGAGGACGCGGGTCTTCTTTTCAGGCGAAACGTTTGCCACGGCGTAGGGTCCTGACGGTTACAATACGGCCGCGCGGATCGCTGCGGGAGATCGAGAGCTCTGCATCCAGATGCCAGACCTTACGGGCATCAATCAACTCCTGCTCAGCTTTCTCTCCCTTGAGAAACAAAGCTTGTGCACCGCGAGAGAGGTAGGGCTGTGCATAACCGACAAGCTTGTCGAGCGAAGCGACGGCGCGGGCGGTGACGATATCGACCTCCAGCTCCTGCTCCTCTGCCCGACCCCAGATCACCGTCGCTGGAAGCTCCAGTTCATCGACGACATACTGGAGAAACTTGCACCGCTTCTGGAGCGAGTCGACCAACCAGACGTGAGCATCCGGATCATCCTTCAGCAGGATGGCCAGAACGACACCTGGAAAACCCGCCCCTGCCCCGAGATCCGCCCACGTCTTTGCGTCAGGCGCCAGTTCGAGCAACTGCGCCGAGTCCCAGGCGTGGCGGTTCCAGAAGTCCGGCATAGACCCCGGCCCCACGAGGTTCATCACCGCGTTGGCTTCGGTCAAATGCCCGTGGAACGCGACAAGATCCGCCATCCGTTCTGCCGATGCCCCGGTCAGGTCCTGGAACTCCTCGGGAGTCATCATGCGGCGACCGTTTCACGTGAAACGCCCTTGCGGACATAGGAGAGCAGAGCGGTCAGCGCTCCCGGGGTCATGCCCTCGATACGCCCGGCCTGTCCGAGCGTCTGAGGCCGGATCAGCATCAGCTTTTCACGCACCTCATTGGACAGCCCGCCGATCGTCGCATAGTCGAGATTGGCAGGAAGCTTCAACTGCTCCTCACGTCTCAGCGCGTCGGCATCTGCGCTTTGCCGATCCAGATAACCGGCATAGCCCGCGTCGATCTGCACCTGCTCCCTGACGACCGTCGACCATGTCGAGACGATGGGGTGCACCGTCTCGAAGGCCGTCAAGTCAACACCGGGATACCCCAGCAGCTCCCGTATGGACCGGCGCTGACCGTCTGCATTGACTGCAATACCGAGGGCCTGCGCTTCCTTCGGAGTGTACCGTGTCTCACGAACGAGGGTAGCCGCCTCAGCCAACATCGCCGCCTTGGCGCCGAACCGCGCGGTCCGGTCAGATGATACGATTCCGGCCGCGATGCCCACCGGCGTCAGTCGCTGGTCGGCGTTGTCGGCCCGCAGGGTCAGCCGGTATTCGGCGCGGCTGGTGAACATCCGATACGGCTCGGTGACCCCGCGTGTGACCAGGTCATCGATCATCACGCCGATGTAAGCCTGATCGCGACCGAGGATAATCGGATCGGAACCGGCAGCAGCCCGCGCGGCGTTCAGTCCCGCGATCAGCCCTTGGGCCCCGGCCTCCTCATAGCCGGTCGTGCCGTTGATTTGCCCGGCGAGATACAAGCCCGGGCGACGTTTGACCTCCAGCGCCGGGGTCAGCTCACGCGGATCGACATAGTCGTATTCGATGGCGTAGCCGAAGCGGAACACCTCGACAGCCTCGAGCCCAGGCATCGTTCGCAGGAACGCCAGCTGGGTCTCCGGCGACACCGAGGTCGAGATACCGTTAGGATAGACGGTCGGGTCGTCCAGACCTTCCGGCTCGAGGAAGACCTGGTGCGACGTCTTGTCCGCGAACCGCACGACCTTGTCCTCAATGGATGGACAATAGCGCGGACCGCGTCCAGTGAGATGGCCACCGTAGACGGCGCTCTCACCGAGATTGGCGGCGATGATCTTGTGCGTCTCTTCGTTGGTCGAGGTGATGCCGCAAGCGATCTGGGGAACTTCGATCCGTTCCGTCAGGAAGCTGAACGGCACAGGCTCATCATCCGCGGCCTGCATCTCGAGCCGGTCCCAGCCGATCGTTCGCCCGTCGAGGCGAGCCGGCGTTCCGGTCTTCAAGCGGCCCATATGGAGGCCGGCGCCGTAGAGGTCGGCGGCCAATCCGGTGGATGGCTCCTCACCGTGACGCCCGGCGGGGATACGCTCGTCGCCCCGATGAATGACGCCGTTCAGGAAGGTGCCCGTGGTGAGGACGACGGCAGCAGCGCGGATCGTCTCGCCCGAGTTCGTCGTGACGCCGACCACCCGGTCGCCGTCCATGATCAGGCCCTCGGCGGTGCCGGCTATCATCGTCAGGTTCGGGGTTTGGGCCAACTCGGCTTGCATGGCCTCACGGTAAAGGCGGCGGTCGATCTGGCTCCGGGGACCTTGAACGGCCGCGCCTTTGGAGCGGTTCAACAGGCGAAACTGGATGCCGGAGACATCGCCTAAGCGCCCCATGACCCCGTCGAGTGCATCGATCTCTCGAACCAGATGGCCCTTGCCCAGTCCGCCGATAGCGGGGTTGCAAGACATCTCACCGACGGTTTCCAGCTTCTGGGTCAGAAGAAGGGTACGAGCGCCCGCACGCGCCGAAGCCGCCGCAGCCTCACAGCCTGCGTGGCCGCCGCCGATGACGATCACATCAAAAGAAGTCGGAGAGTTCATGGCAGCGACATAGGGCGAACAGGCCTAAAAAGCTACCGGCGAGAGCGTTTCACGTGGAACACCGCTGCTTCACTTGCCCATGCAGAAGGTGGAAAAGACCTCACCCAGCACGTCTTCTACACCTATGGCTCCAGTCACCCTGGACAGGGCATCTGCCGCACGCCGCAGATCATCGCCCGCCATTTCCGGAGCGATGTTCAAGGCAAGTCGTCCGGCATCAACCGCAGCCAAGGCCTCAGACAAACGGCGGCGGTGTCTTTCACGAGTGACCGCGGGGAAGTCGGAGCCCGACAGGTCGTGAGCCAGACGCGCAGAGATCCAGTCGTGCAGACTGGACAGCCCCTCCCCCGTCAATGTGCTGACCGCTATCGACCCGGCGACTGCACCTGAAGTTTGATCCAGATCCGCCTTTGTGTAGACGACCAGATCATCCGATTTTGCGAACTCAGCCGCTACACCTTCGGGATCTCCGGGAGCTCGAATCCAGAGCCGGAGATCAGCCTCTTCAGCGCGAACCCTGGCCCGACGAACGCCTTCGCGCTCGATCACATCCTCACTGTCACGCAAGCCGGCAGTGTCTGAGAGCGTCACTGCATATCCGCCGATGACGAGTTCGGCGTCCAGAATGTCTCTGGTGGTGCCCGCGATCGGCGTGACGATCGCGGCTTCCCGTTCGACCAAGGCGTTGAACAGCGATGACTTGCCGGCGTTGGTCTCACCGATCAGGACGATGCGATAGCCCTCGCGCACGCGGCGGCCCCGGTCGGAGTCGGCGAGACCAGCGCGCAGATCGCCAGCCAAGGCATCCAGCACGGGTCCGGCGGTCCGGGCGAGATTGTCTGGAACGTCCTCGTCGGGAAAGTCGATCTCAGCCTCGACCAACGCCAAGGCCTTGAGCAGGTCGCGTCGGAAGCCAGCATAGGTCTGGCTGAGCGCGCCGTCGAGCTGGCCTAATGCCTGGCTGGCTTGAGCCGTTGTTTCCGCGTCGATGAGATCGGCGATGGCCTCGGCTTGGGCGAGGTCCATGCGGCCGTTCTGGAACGCGCGACGCGTGAATTCACCCGGTTCGGCAGGCCGCAGGCCCAGCGCAATCAGGGCGTTGGATGCGGCCTCGACCACGGCGCGACCGCCGTGAAGGTGAAGCTCGGCGCTGTCCTCGCCGGTGTAGGAGTTTGGAGCCGGGAACCTGAGGATCAGGGCTTGATCGATGACCGTCTTGCCGTGCCTTAGCACTCGGAGCGACGCCGTCCGGGGCTTGAGCTTCGCTGCGCCGAGCGCGGTGAGCGCCGCGTCGGTGGCCGGACCGGACAGACGGATGATGGCGATGGCGCCTCGGCCGGGCGGGGTGGCGAGGGCGAAGATGGTTTGTTGGGTCACAGGGAAGAGGCCCCTCCGTCACGGCGCAAGCGGCGCCGTGCCACCTTCCCATGCTGCGCATGGAGAGGAGATGTCTGGGTCACTTGGTAGTAGTCGCCGCCGCTTCCATGAGTTTGCGGAACTGGTCCTGCGCCTGAAGACCGAAGCTGGTCCAAGACTTCATCAATTCGTCTGGCTGCATCGCGGACATGTTGGCGTCCATGCGCTTCTTCATCTCGGCGACGAGGTGATCGTTGAGGGGTTCGACGTTCGGGAGTCCCAGGAATGCACGGGCCTCGGCGGGTTCGCATTCTACGTTGACCGTGACTTTCATCATCGAAGCTCCTCGTCGCACTTCCCATGTTTCACGTGAAACGCGGTATGACTAAAGTCATACCGCGCTCCCGACCTCAGGTGTTCATCGACTGGAAGAAGTCGCTGTTGTTCTTCGACTGCCGTAGCTTGTCGAGCAGGAACTCGATCGCGTCTTGAGGGCCCATCGGGTTCAGGATGCGGCGCAGCACGTAGGTCTTGGTCAGCTGGTCCTTCGGCGTAATCAGCTCTTCCTTGCGGGTGCCGGACTTGAGTACGTCGATGGCCGGGAAGATGCGCTTGTCGGCGACCTTGCGGTCCAGAACGATTTCCGAGTTACCGGTGCCCTTGAACTCTTCGAAGATCACCTCGTCCATCCGCGATCCGGTGTCGATCAGGGCGGTGGCGATGATGGTAAGGGAACCGCCCTGCTCCACGTTACGCGCCGCGCCGAAGAAGCGCTTGGGCCGCTGCAGGGCGTTGGCGTCGACGCCGCCGGTCAGGACCTTGCCCGACGAAGGGACGGTAGCGTTATAGGCGCGGCCGAGACGGGTGACAGAGTCCAGCAGGATGACGACGTCGCGCTTGTGCTCGACCAGGCGTTTGGCCTTTTCGATCACCATTTCGGCGACGGCGACGTGGCGGCTGGCCGGCTCGTCGAAGGTCGAGGCAACGACCTCGCCCTTCACAGTGCGCTGCATGTCGGTGACTTCTTCGGGGCGTTCGTCGATCAGCAGCACGATAAGGAAGACCTCGGGGTGGTTCCTCTCGATCGACTTGGCGATGTTCTGCAGCATCACCGTCTTGCCGACGCGCGGCGGAGCCACGATCAGGCAACGCTGACCCTTGCCGAGCGGGGCGACGATGTCGATGACCCGGCCCGAGCGATCCTTGATCGTCGGATCCTGGATTTCCATGTGCAGCCGCTCTTCGGGATAGAGCGGCGTCAGGTTGTCGAACAGGACCTTGGTCGAGACCGCTTCCGGATCCTCGAAATTGATCGTGTCGACTTTAAGCAGGGCGAAGTAGCGCTCGCCTTCACGCGGCCCACGAACGGCCCCGTGGACGGTGTCGCCGTTGCGCAGGCCGAAGCGGCGGATCTGCGAGGGTGAGACGTAGATATCGTCTGGGCCCGGAAGATAATTCGCGTCCGGGCTGCGCAGGAAGCCGAAGCCGTCGGAGAGGATTTCGAGCACGCCCGAGGCGATGATCTCGACTTCTTCGTCGGCCAGGGCCTTGAGGATGGCGAACAGCAGGTCCTGTTTGCGCAGGTTGCCGGCGTTCTCGATCTCGAGCTGTTCGGCGAAAGCGACCAGATCAGCCGGCGTCTTGTCGTTCAGTTCCTGCAGCGTGATCCGGCCGGACGGGACGACGGCGTCGCCCTCCTCCTCATCTTCGATTTCGGCGGCCTCGATCTGGGCGTCTGACGCTGCGGCTTCTTCGGCCGTGGTCTCGACCTCAGAGGCCCCATCAGCGTTCTGGCCTTCGAGCGCTTCGGCCTCGAGAGCGGTGGGATCGGTATCGCGAACGTCGGTCATGTCAGGATAGCACTCAGCCTCGCATCCACACGCCAAGAAGGGGCGGGACGGAAAGGCGTTGGAAAATGTGGCCTTGTGGGCCGGAGGGAAGGCGTCGGGTCCGGCGGCGGCTAAAAGAAGCCAGGCGCACCGGTCGTCGCATAGAGAAGGGCAGCGCAGCCGGAGCCACGCCTCACCGCCAGCGAAACCACGAAACGCGGTGTCAGGTCAAGCGGTGCTGGATGTCGCGAGAACCCTCTCCCGGCGGGAGAGGGCTTGCGCGCATGGCGGCGAAGCCGTCGTTCTGGCGCGAAAGGGTGAGGGGTTATCGTGTCCGACGGAGGGGGACTCCCGTTCAACCTTAACCCCTCACCCTTTCGCCTTGCCGATCGCTACGCTCCCGGAGGCTCAAGCCCTCTCCCGCCGGGAGAGGGAAGGTTTAGCCAAACGTCCATTCCGTCGTGACCGACAGCACCATGATGATCGCCAGCACGAACGGGATCTCGTTGGTCATGCGCCAGAACTTGCTGGATTTCGTCGAGGTCCCGACGGCGATCCGTTTGCGCTCGGCCGAGAGGAAGCCGTGCCAGCCGAACAGCAGCACGACGCCGACAAGTTTGGCGATCATCCACGGCTCGGCGAGGAAGGATGCGCCGCGCATCTGGACGTCAAGATGGATCAGCCAGGCGCCGAATATCAGCGCCAGGCCCGCCGCGGGGTTGAGAATGATCTTCATCAGCCGCGCCTGCCACAGTCGTAGCAGGGTCTGCATTTCGGACTTCAGCGGCTCGGGCTTGGCCGCCTGTTCGGCGTCATAGGCATAGAGGCGCGGGAGAAACAGCAGTCCGGCCATCCAGGCGATCACTGCGAGGATGTGGAGACCGCGTGCAATATCATAGGCGTTCATGCGGCCTTCTCCTGGTGTTGAAATGGGCAAGCTTTCCACGAGGCTTGACAGCCGGGACCGTAGGGAGCGGCTCCCGTTCGGCCCAAGGCGCCGATCACCGCGTTCGACAACATGGTGATGAAGGGCTCGGAAAGGCTGACCGTCGGGGTGCGCAGATACGGGCTGACGTCGAGCTTGTGGGCGAGTTCGCCGTATTCGATGTCCAGCTCGACCAAGGTCTCGATATGCTCGGAGACGAAGGCGACCGGAACGACCACTGCCCCGACCTGGTCTCTGCCCGCTTCGGCTATGGCCTCAGGTGTGGAGGGGCCCAGCCACTTCATCGGCCCTACGCGGCTCTGGTAGCAGATGCGGTAATCGACTGGACCCAGTTGAGCGACGATGGCGGCGACCGTCGACTCGATCTGTTCCTGATAGGGATCGCCCTTCGTGACCAGCTTTTCAGGGATGCCGTGGGCTGAGAACAGGACCCGTATAGGCCGATCGCCGGTCTCGGTGAGAACGGAACGGATGCTTTCGGCCTGGGCCTTGATCCAACCGTCGCCTTGCGGATAGCAGCATATGGCCCGCGAGCGGCCTGAGCCGGCGTAGCTTTCGTTCCAGGCCTTGAGCGAAGACTGGGTCGTGGTGGTCGAGAATTGCGGATAGAGCGGCAGCAGCACGACCTCGTCAGGCCCGAAGGCGGCGACGTCGACGGCGGTCTCCTCGGTCAGAGGATGCCAGTAGCGCATGGCGATGAAGACTTGGATCTCGTCTTCCGGAAGAGCGGACGTCAGGGCCGTCTCGAGCGCCGAGGACTGTCGGCGTGTCTCGGGCAACAAAGGCGAACCGCCGCCGGCGTCCATCATCGCATAGTTGGCCTGGGCCGAGGTCTCGCGGCGCGATGAGATCAGTTTCGCCACGCCCAGGCGCAGGAAGTCCGGCAGACCTATGATCGCGGGGTCGCTGAACAGGTTGAACAGGAACGGCTTCACCGAGGCGGCGTCGTCCGGGCCCCCCAGATTGAACAGCACTACCGCGATCCGGCGGCCGCCTGCATCCTGCCCTGAATGGGATACCTCTCCGGTCGCCATTATTGGGCTCCGATCCGCTTCAGCACCTGTTCGACGTGGGCGATCGGCACGTCAGGCAGGATGCCGTGGCCAAGGTTGAAGATCCACGGCCCGTCGCCCCAGGCCTCCATCAGTTGATCGACGCGAGCGTCCAGCGCCTTGCCGCCGACCCGCAGCAGCAGGGGATCGAGCGCGCCCTGGATCGGCTTGATCTTCTGCACGCGCTTTCCGGCCTCGAGCGGACAGGCGGTGTCGAGCGCGACGGCCTGGACATCGACCTCGGTGGCATAGCGTTCGGCGTGGATGGCCGACCCGCGCGGGAAGCCGATCAGCGGAACATCGACGCCAAGCTCACGCGTGCGGGCGACCAGAGCCTTGTGGGGATTCAACACCAGACGTTCGAACAGGTCGTCGGGCAAACCCTCGGCCCAGCTCTCGAAGATCTTGAGAACCTGGGCGCCGGCGTTGGCCTGCATGACGAAATAGCGGGCGGTGGCCTCGACCAGAACCTCGAGCAGGGCGTCGACGCGCTCGGGATCCTCATAGGCGTATTTGCGGGCGGTCGCTCGTTCGCCCTTGCCGATCGTGTTGTGGTGGCCGTCCAGCATATAGGTCGCGACCGTCCAGGGTGCGCCGGCGAAACCGATCAGGGCGCGTTCTGGCTCGAGACCTTCACGAACCAGTGACAGGGTCTGGCCGACCTGATGCAGGTAGTCGCCTGCGCCTTCCGCCAGTTCCGCCATACGACCGACGACCGGCATCTCGCCGAGCTTGGGGCCCTCCCCGGTTTCGAACCAGACGTCCTGGCCCAGCGCCTGAGGGATCAGCAGTATATCGGCGAAGACAATCGCGGCGTCGAAGCCGAACCGCTTCATCGGCTGAAGGGTCGCCTCGGCTGCCATCTCGGGATTGAGGCAGAAGGCGATGAAGTCGGGAGCCTCGGCCCGAAGAGCCCGGTATTCCGGCAGGTAGCGCCCGGCCTGACGCATGAACCAGACGGGCGGACGATCTGTCTTCTGGCCTGAA
>DASVTM010000104.1:0-2814 GCA_036387575.1 Brevundimonas sp. | reverse complement strand
GACTATGGAGCCTATACTGGCAACGTCGATATGATTGGGAAGTCAGTCCTCGACATCGGGACCGCCTCTGGATTTCTGAGCTTCGAGGCCGAGGCTGCCGGCGCCTCAGAAGTCGTTTCGTTCGACATGGACACCGCCGAGCGCCAGATTCTCCAACCCTTCAATGACAGCCTCTATTTTACCAACCACGCCGCATGGGTTGGAGAGCAGACCGCCGTTATCCGGCGCTGGAAGATGGGCTATTGGACCGCGCATCACGCCCTCGCATCGAAGGCCCGCGCCGTCTACGGTAACATCTACCGGCTCCCCCGGCCCTCGGCCAGTTTGATGTCGTCCTCGTCTGCGCCGTGCTTGAGCACCTTTCAGACCCGGTTGCGGCTCTGGCCTCAATCTCGCGTCACGCCGCTGACCGCATAGTTCTGGGCGTCTACATCCCTGAGGCCACCGAGACCGCTCAGGCGTGGTTCTTAAGCTCCGCAGATCGGCCGGAATCGTCCGCCGTGCATTGGGCCTATTCGATGCCGGTTTATCGTGAAGTGCTGGCCATGCTCGGCTTCGAAATCGAGAGCGTGACAGCACGGTGCTTCCAGCACGTCGCTGGCCCCTCGCCGCGTACGACCATCGTAGCGCGGCGGTCCGCAGCCCAGAGGTCTTGCGGTCGTCCGATGGCGGGTCCGACTGTCGATTAGCCCAGCCCTTGCGCCTTGACCCGCAACCCCTTATCCGGCCTGATTTTCCACCCTGTCCGCGCCCATAGCTCAACCGGATAGAGCACCCGCCTTCTAAGCGGGATGTTGCAGGTTCGAGTCCTGCTGGGCGCGCCATTCTCTATCGCGCGGTTTACCGCGAGCTCAGGAAGCTTTGATGGCCGAGACGAAGAACCAGACGCTCAGGGGCGTTATCAAGCTGGACGGCGCGACCTTCCGCGACTGCGAGTTTGTTGATGCGCAACTGACCTACGAGGGCGGCACGCCACCGAACTTCATAAACTGCCGCTTCACGAACTCGAATTTCGCCTTCGTCGAATCCGCAGGCAACACCGTCAACTTCCTGCGCGCCATGGCTCCCCACGCGTCGAACATGCGCGAAGTCGTCTTCGGCCTGATGCCGGAACTCAAGGACAACTAGGTCCTAAGAGACATCCGCCAAGCGGCGAGACCGACCTCCAGATCCGCGATCAGGTCGGCCGGGTCCTCAAGCCCGATGTGAAACCGCAGCAGTTCTCCGGCCAGGGTCGGGGGCTGCTGACGGTAATCCATCTGATGCTTCTCGTGGGTGGCGAGGCTTTCGAACCCGCCCCATGAATACCCCAGCCCGAACAGGCTCAGGCTATCGAGCATCGCCTCGGCGGAAGCGGTCGTTCCGCCCGTCATGACTACCCCGAACAGCGACGCCGCCCCTGTATAATCGCGCGCCCACAGATCGTGGCCCGCCGAACCGGGCAGGGGAGGATAGAGCACCTCCGCCACTTCCGGCTGGTCGCGCAGCCACGCGGTGACCTGCAGCGCCGACCGTGCCTGCTCGGTCATACGCAAAGGCAGGGTCCGAATACCGCGCAACGTCAGCCAGGCATCATCCGGCGACACGTGCCAGCCCATGTCCTCGATCGTGTCGTGGACCGCGCGCCCGAGGACAGCGTCATTGGTCGCGATCGACCCGATCAGCACATCCGAATGGCCCGACGCGTACTTGGTCAGGGCCTGCACGCTGATGTTGACGCCATGGGCCAGCGGCTTGAAAGCCAGCCCGGCGGCCCAGGTATTGTCCATGATGGTCAGCACGCCCTTGGCTTGCGCTGCAGCCGCCAACGCGGGCACGTCGAGCATCTCCATCGTCAGCGAAGCGGGCGATTCGATCAGCACCACGCGGGTCCGCTCGCCGATCAGCGAGGCCACCGTCGCCGCGTCGGCCTCGGCAGGGTGATATCTTACGGAGACCCCGCGTCCGCCCATCCAGCGCGACAGGAACCGGCGAGTGGGACCATAGACGGCGTCCGAGGCCAGAATCTCGTCTCCGGGTCTGGCCACCGCCAGCAACGGCACGGTCACGGCGGCCAGCCCCGACGGCACGATCCACGCATCGTCGGCGCCTTCCAGCCCGGCCACGGCAGCGCGAAGCTCACGCGCAGCGCTCCCGCTGGTCAGGCCATAGGTCGGACCGAGGCTTTCGTCGCGCATGTCGCCGACCCGGTCGCTGAGCATGGTCGAGGCGCGCTCGATAGGCGGATTGACGGGCCGCCGTCCCCCGCCGCGGCGGGTGGCTCCAGCGATCAGTCGAGTGCGGTCCGAAGGCGTTTTCATGCCTCCTCGATGACGGGCGGCGGGTTGCGGATCAAGGCCTAAAGGCTTCTAACGGAACAGCACAGTTGCGAGGCCGGGCATGCGGACGACAGCGAGTACAGGACGAAGCGGAACCCGGCTGGGTCTGAAGCTCCTGATGCTTGCCGCCCTGACATTGGCCTCCTGCGATCGTGGTCAGACCGATGCCGGGACCGCCGAGCCCGCCGCCACCAGCGCCATTCCCAAGGCGGGAACCGTTGAGGCGCAAAGCCCCACGCTGGCCGCCGTCAAACGGCGCGGCTATCTGAACTGCGGCGTGCATCAGGGGCTGGTCGGGTTCGCCTACATCGACAATCGCGGCGACTGGCGCGGGTTCGACGCCGACTTCTGCCGGGTCATGGCCGCTTCGATCTTCGGAGATCCGGACAGGGTCCGGTTCGTGCCCCTCACGGCGGACAACAGGTTCGACGCGCTGGCGGCCGGTCGGATCGACGTCCTGTGGCGCAATACGTCATGGACGATGGATCGCGACATC
>DASVTM010000103.1:0-10399 GCA_036387575.1 Brevundimonas sp. | reverse complement strand
CTATCCCGCCTATGTCGACATTCTGGTGCAGGAGCCCATCGGGGTGTTGCGGATCATCGCGCAGCGTGAGCGGGCCGTGGCGTCGCAGGCCCATATCTTCGTGCTGTGGCTGATGCTGGCGACGGTGTTGCTGATGTCGGTGGCCATCCTGTTCATCCGCAATCAGGTCCGCGCCATCGAACGGCTGGCCGAGGCGGCGGAGGCGTTCGGGCGCGGCGAGGTCTCGCCCCGGTTCAAGCCCCACGGCGCTCGTGAAGTCCGCCAGGCCGCGACGGCGTTCCTCGCCATGCGCGACCGGATCCAGCGCCACATCGAACAACGCACAGCCCTGCTGGCCTCGGTCAGCCACGACCTGCGTACGCCGTTGACCCGCCTGCGTCTGGAGCTCGCCCTCGCCCCGCCGTTCAAGCGCGCCGACGACATGAAGGGCGACCTCGACGAGATGGAGCACATGATCGACGAGTATCTGGCTTTCGCACGTGGCGAAGCCGGTGAAGCGGCCCAGACGGTCGATATCGTCGGCCTGCTCAAGGCCGCCGGCGACGACGCCCGCCGAGCCGGCGCCGAGGTCGAGGTCGCCGCGCCGACCGGACTGAGCGCCTCGCTGCGCCCCATCGCCTTCAAGCGGGCGATCAGCAATCTGACGGCCAACGCGGCCTCGCATGGGGATCATGTCCGGCTGACGGCTCGGGCGCTACCGTCGGGCGGGCTCGAGATCGCGGTCGATGACGACGGCCCCGGCATCCCCGACGAACTGCACGAGGAGGCGTTCATGCCTTTCTCGCGGCTGGATGAGAGCCGCAATCAGAACTCCAAGGGCGTCGGTCTCGGCCTCGCCATCGCCCGCGATGTGGCGCGCGGCCATGGCGGCGACATCACTCTCGCCCGTAGCGACATGGGCGGACTGAGGGCGCTGATCCGCCTGCCGGGCTGACCCACCGAAGACATAGTGTCACGGACGATCACTTTTCGGCGCGGCATCTGGCGAAGAGCGGTTCCAAGGCTCATCTTCACTCCAGACAGGATCACGGAGATCATCATGCGCCGCTTCGCCTTTTTCGCCCCCCTCGCCGTCGCTGCGGCCGCCGCCTCGCTGGCCTACGCCGAGCCCGCTGCCAATCAGGCCCCGAGCCCCGGCCCCCTGGTCACCGTCAGCGTCGGCGGCGACCTGACCGAGCAGGTCGAAAAGCTGGGTGAGCGCGACGTCAACCAGCAGCGTGACGAACTGGTCCAGACGGTCACCCGCGCCCTCGTCCGCAGCGGCGACTATGACGGCGCCCAGATCAATCTGGTCCTGACCGACCTCAAGCCCAACCGCCCGACCATGCAGCAGACGATCGACCGACCCGGCCTGTCGATGTTCGACAGCATCTCCATCGGCGGCGCCGCCATCGAGGGCGAGATCATCACCGCCGGCGGCCAACGCCTGCCGGTTCGCTATTCCCGTTACAACACCAGCCTCGCCGACGTTTTCGGCTACAACACCTGGGAAGAAGCCAACCGCGCCTACGACCGCTTCGCCTCGAACATCGTCGCGGGGCGTCTGGTCTCGCGCTAACGCTATACCCCTTCCGTCATGGCCGGGCTCGTCTCGGCCATGACGATGATTTTCTCAGACAACACCCAGCGCCGCCTGAACCTCCTCGTGGGTCATCAGGGGTATGCTGCCGTTGAACGGGTTTGGGCGGTCGGCCTCGAAGATCCGGTTCCACAGGAACCAGTCGGCAGGCGGCTTGGGGTGGCCCGCAGCGATGACCATGGCCTCGGCCTCGTCGAACTCGGCCTGTCCGCAGCAGCGTGAGCCCCGGGCGCGGGCCGTGGCCCAGACTCTCGAGTGACAGGCCTCCTTGAACGCCTTCATTACCTCCAGCTTGGCGCAGGCCTGCAGGAACTCATCGGCCCACGGGTCCCTGGCGTAGGGATCCGTGTTCACCGGGTATTTCGGTCGATAGGGACGGCGCAGGCGTGGGGCGGACATCGGCAGGTCTCCTTGGGTTGGCCCCGGACGCAGCTGTGCGCTCGCCCGAGTGATCGGTGAGTTGGGGAGGCGCGCGGGACCTCCGGACGACGTCCGGAAGGAAATGGAAGAATACCGTTTCGACGCCGCCTTTGGCCCCGCGTGAAAATTTTCCGGAAGCTCGCACCAGGTGGCGGTTTTATCGCCTTAGCGCAGCGCCTCCCACGGGCGGGCTGCGTCTTGCGAACGCAGTCCCCGGACCGGGCTGAGTATCCCCCTCGCCCCTGTCGTCCAACCTCAGGGCTGGACTTCCCCCTTCTTCACATCCCGCCGCGCGAAGCTCGCAAGGCCCTGCGCCTCCCCGATGCGACGGAACGGCAGCATTATAGGGCGGCTGACGGGTGGGCGGAGTTCAGCAGGGTCAGATTGCCGGAAACCCGGGAAATCATTGGGATTGGGAGCGGGAATTGCGGGGGCTCGTGGTTTCTGGCGGTTACGGTCCAATCCTGATTCATTGCGGACGTTCAGAATGACCGTAGGGCGGGTGCCTGATCGTCCTCTTCAAATTTGAAGCGCTAGCCCTGCACGGGCTGCTTGGACTTCGCCAGTTTTCTGAAACCGAATTCTATCGCGCCCACTCGCTCATGACTCCTGAGGACATTAGCATGAGCCCCAGAGAGTCAGGGCCACCTATGAAAGCATTCCTCAGCTACCCATCAGAACACGTCGAGATCGCACGCGAAGTTAAGAGCTTCATTCGCTCGACAGGAGTCGTTTGCTGGTTCGATAAAGACGACCTTGTCGCGGGCGAGGACTGGGATCGGGCCAGAAGCCTAGCTCTTCGTGAGGCTGATGTGGTCGTGGTCCTGTGCGCTGCGCAGACCACGGAAAGGAACGGCGTCTACCAACGTGAAATCAATGAGGCCCTTAGCCTCAGAAACGATAGACGGCTCGGCCTTGTGTATATCATTCCGTTGCGGATCGAGGACGCGTCGCTGCCCCCAGAACTGAGCCGACTGCAGTACGTCGACTACTTCGACCCATCTTGGCGTCGAAAGTGCGCGGCGAGCCTAGCTCGCGCTGTCAGCGAGCAGAACGAGAATGTTCCGCCCGCACTTCAGGTCGCAGCCGCCCAACCGGACGAGGGAGGCGTAGTGCTGCGCGAGATCAACGAAGAGATACCGCAGGGGACGCTCTCCGCGACATGGCTGAGCTACGCGTTGGATGGCGACTACTGGGACTTTGTGAACGGGGTCATTCGCGCCCGCGCCCTAGGCGGCCTGTACCAAGCAAGACGTCATCTCACTGAGTGGTGGAAGCCTTCCGGGTCCGACTGGGAGCTGCACATTTCAGAGCACTATCGCAAGGGACAGCTCGTATCCCTGACAGTTGGGACGTCGAGTTACTTCTCAGGCGCAGCCCACCCCAACCATGGCATTCAGTCGATAAATATCCTCGGCGAAGCTGCGGGAGTTGTCGGTGCAGCCGACCTGTTCGATACATCGTTGGACGCCCTGAAGTTTCTCACCGACTACGTTAATCTGGATCTGAGACGTCAGTACGGCAGGTCTGGCGAAGAGATCGATCTCACTTACTACGTCGAGACGTACGGCTGGGAATTCTTCGACCAGTTCAACTTCAACGAGGCGGGTATGCAACTGAACTTTTCTTCCATGTCGGGACTGCCTCATGTCCTCGGCTATCAGGAAGTTTATCTGCCTTGGCAGCACGCCGGACATTTCCTCTCACCGACTGCAAAGCGAATTCTGCTGGGATCCGATTAGACGAAACACGCAGTTGTGGGGCATCAGATTTGGGAAAGTAGGGCCAGCGAATGTCTATGAACGACCAAGCAAATAATCCAGTCGAATGTCAGCCGCTGCTTTGCTCGGAATGTTTTCAGGACGCTGGGCTCCGGCTGGATGCAGAAAGGTTCGGTCTGTCCTCGCGCCAGCCCTGCCCGAACTGTGGGTCTCTGACCGGTGCCCTGCTAGACTTGGGACGTATCCGTTGGGTCGCTCACCGCTTTTTTGTGCTGGGGAGCCTGACAAAGGTCGACTACGGCGGCGCCCCTCGTATCGAGTTCAATGATCTGAGATCAAACGAGATCTCGTTTGAAGGAGGCCTTCAACAGGATGTGGACCTGATCTGCGAGAAAGCTGAGGTGGGCTTTTTTCACTATGGCCCGCCACTCTGGCGCCTTGGCCATATTGAACCCCTTGAAGCGCTTCAGGACGGCGAGCGCGCGGCTTCGGTCATCCAGCGTATTCTAGCTGAGTACCCCGTGTTTTCCCTGCAGCCTGGCGATCCCTTTTTCCGACTTCGCAAAGATGTGAGCCGCCCAAGCGAAAAAAGCCAGTTTGACAGTCCGCCCAATCCTATGTGTGGGACAGGTCGTTTGGACAGTGAGGACATACCCGTTCTTTACGGATCCTCCGACCTACAGCTCTGCGTTCACGAATGCCGAGTAACGGTCGATGACAGCCTCCACGTCGCGACACTTGAGGCCACAAAGCCCCTCCGGCTTCTCGATCTCACAGCCATCCTTCAAGAGGACTGCACGACGTTCGAAAGCTTAGACATGACGGTGCATCTCCTATTTTTAGCAGGACCGCACTCCTATCCGATTAGCCGCGTAATTGGCGCTGCGGCAAAGGAAGCCGGCTTTGATGGCCTGCTGTTTCCGTCCTATTTTAGCCTGCTACGCACAGGAGCGCCTTTTCTCGAGACCGCCTACGGCCTAGCCACTCGCGCCTTCCCGGACGCCGCGTCTCGCGAGGCCGGAAAGATCGTTCCAAATATAGCCTTGTTCGGAAGGCCGATCGCCGATGGACGGATTGACGTCCGTTGCATCAATCGCCTCTATCTCCGGCAGGCCGCCTATGATCTAGGCTTCGGGCCCGCTGACATCTGACACGCAGTCCACTTGGGCAGCGAATATGTCGATAGGCCGACGTCAACAAGCAGACCATCGTAGGCTGTTTGAATGTGACGTTCCCGAGTGGCCGACAATTTCTGCTTCTGGCGCAAAGGCGACACTCGCGAAATCGCCCTCACCCCTTGGACAACTCCCGCGCCTTCGCCAGCGCCGCGCTCACCGCAGCCCCAACCGCACCATCCAGCGCCCCCCCGTCATTCAACGCCTTCAGCCCCCCTTCGGTCGTTCCGCCCGGCGACGCCACTCGGGCGATCAAAGCGTCCAACGTCTCCGCCCTGTCTGCAGACGCGGCGGATCGCACCGCGCCTCGGGCCAGCGTCAGGGCGCTGGCGGGGTCGAGGCCCTGGGCTTCTCCGGCTTCGGCGAGGGCGCGGGTGAAGGCGTGGACGTAGGCGGGGCCGGAGCCGGCGACGGCGGTGGCGACGTCGATGAGGTCTTCACGGTCCAGCTCGACCATGTCGGCGAGGCCGTCGAACAGATCGTGGGCGACCTCGCGCGCCACGCGGTTGGGCGACCACAGGGCGGCGACCCCCTGCCCTGTCGCCACTGCGATCGTGGGCATGACCCGGGCGACAGAGCGGCCGAGCAGGGTCTCGGATATATCGGCGGCGCGGACGCCCGCCATGACCGAGACGATGATGGCGTCGGGGGCGAGGATCTCGACCAGATCGGCGACGGCGGAGCGCCACATCGCCGGCTTCACGGCGAGGACGACGGCGCGGGCGCTCGCCAGAGCGTCAGGCGAAGGGTTCAGCGAGGCTCCGCGCGCGACGGCGACCTCGGCGATCGGCTTGGACGACGGCGTCAGGATGATGAGGCCGGTCGGGCTGACCCCGCCGGTGTGCAGCCAGCCCTCGACGATAGCCGAGCCCAGTCGGCCGCAGCCGACGAGGACGACGGGTCGGCGCTCATTCGTTTCGGGGATGTTCATTGGGGACTCGCGCTCAGTACGGGTGGGTCAGCGTCGGACAGCTTGCGCGTACTGGCCCCCTCCGTCACGGCGCGAAGAAGCGCCACGCCACCTCCCCCGATGGGGGAGGATTATCAGGCGGTGCCGACGGTCTCGAACAGGCAGGCGTCGATGGCTTCGCGTGGCTTCTTGTTGCCGCGGATCATGAAGTCGAACGCCGGATAGTAGCGGTCGGCGGTCTCGACGGCGGCGTCGATCATGGATGCGGCCTGCGCCAGCGTCGGGCGTTCGCCGTGCGGCAGGGCCAGCGAATGGCGGAAGACGATTTCGCCGTCCTCGGACCAGACCTCGAAATGGCCCATCCAGGTGCGCTGGTTGACCAGCGAGACCAGTTCATAGGCGGCGTTGCGGCGCGGCTTGGTGGCGCGCAGGTCGAGCGCGCAGCATAGCTGCAGGCAGTCGCCCTCGGGACGCCAGGCGAACCACAGCTCGTAATCCTTCCAGTCGCCGGCCAGAGCAAAGGCCAGATCGCCCTCGTCGGTGCGGTCGAACGGCAGGTTTTCGGCGTTCAGTACGTGTTCGACTACGTCCAGCGGATCGTAGGGAACATCGACTTCCTCAGGCCTCACGGCGTCCATTAGTTATTTCCGATCAGCAAGAGCACCCGATCGGCGTGCGGCGCGGGCCGCGACTCACCTATCGTCGCCAGACGGTAAACGTGTTCGCAGATTCGGCTCAACCGGCTGCGTCCGCAGCGGGAGTTCCGCCTGTGGACGTTCCCGTCTCAGGGGTCTTCGTCGCGGCAAACGCGGCGTTCAGCACCGTCACCTGGGCGCGCAGGGCGGCGACCTCGGCCTTGAGGGCGTCGAACTCGTCGCGACGGACGAGGTCCATCTCGGCGGCGACGCGGTCGGTCTGGGCGCGGAAGGCGGCCTTGGCCTCCTCACCCGCCGCCTGGGCCAGGCCCATGGCGCCAGTGGTGATCTTGGCGAACTCGTCGAGGATGGGATTGCGGGTCTGCATGGTCGTCTCCGGCCCGGATCAAATCAGTCCCGGCGTATTAAGGAAGGTTACCCGATATGGTGAACGAAACCTTTCCGTCCATGCGACTTATAGCGTCAAGTCGGGCGAAATCGTGGAGGTATGCTCGCAGAGGGAAGACGGCGCAGGCGACGCTTGCTAAACCGCACAACTGAAAACGGCTGGAGCTGCCCTTCGTGATCTTTCCCGAGTTCGATCCGGTCCTCATCCACCTCGGTCCATTACCGATCCGCTGGTACGCCCTTGCCTATGTGGCCGGGATCGTTCTGGGCTGGTGGTACGCCGGTGTCCTGATCAAGAAGAACAGCCTGTGGTCGCCACGCAGGCCGCCGATCGGCTCGGTCCAGCTCGACGACCTGATCCTGTGGATCACCCTCGGCATCATCCTCGGCGGGCGTCTGGGGTATGCGCTGTTCTACAAGCCCGCGATGTATCTGCAGCTGTTCACTGGCGACAGTTGGGGCGAGCGGCTGGAGCTGTTCCAGCTGTGGACCGGCGGGATGTCGTTCCACGGCGGCTTCCTCGGCTGCACGCTGGCGGTGATCCTCTACAGCCGGCGTCAGAAGCTGAACACGCTCAGCATCGGCGACATGGCCCTGTCCACCGCACCGATCGGCCTGTTCTTCGGACGGATCGCGAACTTCATCAACGGCGAGCTCTGGGGTCGCGAGACGACGGTCCCCTGGGCCGTCCGCTTCTGCAACGCCCGCATCGAACAGATGTATGGCGTCTGTCCCGCCGGCGACGTGCCGCGCCACCCCAGCCAGCTGTATGAGGCCGGGCTTGAGGGGTTGCTGCTGTTCGGCATCCTCGCGCTGGCGGTGTGGAAATTCCGGCTGCTGTCCAAGCCGGGCTATATCACCGGGCTGTTCCTCGTCGGCTATGGCGTGATCCGGGCCTCGCTGGAGAACGTGCGTCAGCCCGACGTCGGGTTCGACCACCTGCCGTTCGGCCTGACCATGGGAATGATCCTGTCGATCCCGATGGTGCTGGTCGGTGCGTGGCTGATCTGGCGGGCATGGAAGACGCCGCCGGTCGTTGAAGAGCTGGAGCCCGAAGAGGCGGCGGCGTGAGCCTGAAAAGCCGCCTCGCGAGGGAGATCGCCCTGACCGGGCCGATGTCGGTGGCCGACTATGTCACCCGCTGCCTGCACGACCCGCAAGACGGCTACTATTCGACCCGCCCCGCGCTGGGCGAACGCGGCGACTTCATCACCGCGCCGCTGATCAGCCAGATGTTCGGCGAACTGCTGGGCCTGTGGGCGGCCGAGACCTGGCATCGTCTGGGTGCGCCGGAGAGGGTGCGGCTGGTCGAGGTCGGGCCGGGCGACGGGACCCTGATCGACGATGCGCTCCGCGCCATGCGGCTGGCCCCCGACTTCCTCGAGGCCTGCGACCTGATCCTGATCGAGCCGAGCGCTCCCTTGCGCAAGGAACAGGAGCGGCGGCTGGCCGGCGCCGACATCGCGCCACGTTGGCTGAGCTCGCTGAACCAGATCGAGACCGACGCACCGGTGATCCTGATCGCCAACGAGGTGCTGGACTGCATGCCCGCGCGCCAGTTCATGAAGACCGAAGACGGCTGGTCGGAACGGCGTGTCGGCGTCGATGATGAGGGCGGCATCCTGTGGGGCCTGTCCAACATCACCGGCGGCTTCGAGAAGCCGGACTACGTTGTCGAGCCGGGCCAGATCGTCGAAATCTCGGACCAGCAGGCCATCTTCGGACGCGACATCGCGGTCATGCTGGCCGAGGCTTCGGGCGCGGCCTTGCTGATCGACTATGGCCGCGACAAGCCGGGTGCGGGCGACACGCTGCAGGCGCTGCACCGGCACACCAAGGTCGATCCGCTCGAGCATCCGGGCGCCGCCGACCTGACCCAGTGGGCCGACTTCCCGCGCGTTCTGGAGGCCGCCGTCCGCGCCGGCGCCGACGTCACCGGCTGCAAGGATCAGAGCGACTTCCTCCGCCTGCTGGGTATCGAGGCCCGCGCCGACCGCCTGATTCAGGGACGACCCGACGCCGAGCCCGTGATCCGCCGCCAACTCGAGCGCCTGACCGCCGAAGACCAGATGGGGTCCCTGTTCAAGGTCGCCTCGATCTTCTCGCCGCGCAGCCTGACGGTCCCGGGGTTCGACTGATGAGCGACCTGCCCCCCCCCATCGTGCACCCCCTGTTGACGAAAGCCGGCGTGCGCCACGGCTTCTTCACACGTCAGGGCGGGGTCTCGACCGGCATCTTCGAGGGGTTGAACACCGGTCTCGGCTCCAGCGATGATCCCGCCGCCGTGCTGGAGAACCGCCGTCGCGTCGCCGTCGCTATGGGCGGCACGCCGGACGACCTCGCCGCCTGCTACCAGATTCATTCCGCCATCACCCACGTCGCCAACGGCCCGTGGCGCGGTGACCGGCCCGAGGGCGACGCGGTCGCCAGCGCCACGCCCGGCGTCATCTGCGCCATCCTCACCGCCGACTGCGCCCCCATCCTGCTGGCCGACGCCGAGGCGGGCGTGGTGGCAGCGGTGCATGCAGGCTGGAAAGGCGCGCTGGGCGGCGTCATCCAGTCCGCGGTCTCAGCGATGTCGGCTCTGGGGGCCGAGCCGTCCCGCACCGTAGCCGTCGTCGGCCCCTGTATCGCCCAAGCCAGCTACGAGGTCGGCTCAGACTTCGAGGACCGGTTCACCCAGACCGCCCCCGGCGCCGAACGCTTCTTCGAAGTCGGCGATTCCCCCGACAAGCGCCGCTTCGACCTGCCCGGGTTCGTCTTGTGGCGTCTGGAGCAGGCCGGCGTCGGTGAAGCCGCCTGGACCGGCCATGACACCTGCGCCGCCGAAACCCTCTTCTTCTCCAACCGTAGGGCGTTCCAGCGGGGCGAGCCGGACTTCGGCCGGTTAATGTCGGCGATCAGTGTGAACGGCTAGGGTAAGGTTCTTCGCCTGAAAGCGGACTGCTCGAATGCCCACTAAGGGATGGAAAGCGGTCATTCTCGATGGGAAGCGTAACGGGCGGGGGTCCGCGTCTCACGGGCTGCGCTTCTATCGTTCATCGACTCCGTTGTTCGCAATGACCATCGCCAGAATGAAACCAAAGGGGATCAGGCACACGCTTAGTTGGGCGATCCAGAATGCTCGTTTCGCACGTGGCGAAAACTGCGACGTATCTTCGGTCAGGATAATCCCCAGCCAACGATGCGAAGTCGCCGGATCGAACAACCCCGGCACAGGTCGGGCGTCACCTATCTGTCGCCGTTGCCTCGGCAGGCGACGGGCCGCGCTGATAATCGAAAGCCAGTATGCAACGACTGGTCCGAGCATGATCGTGATGATGAGCCAAGTCCGCATGGTTCGACTTTGGCATAGCGTTAGTTCTTGAACCAGTCAGGCCGTTAACGTCCGTAACGGGTCGATTTCAGTCATGACAATCAGGCCGAAAAGCAGACGTGCCGGATGATCCTTAAGGGTGGGAAGCAGCTATTTAGATGCGTTTCCGAAAGAGCGCATCCTTTGCGAGATTGGCAGCGTAGCCAACAAAATAAACGAACGTTGCAACTCCGCC
>DASVTM010000102.1:0-8344 GCA_036387575.1 Brevundimonas sp. | reverse complement strand
CGGGCTCGGACACCCGGGCTTTGTCGCGTCGGTCTATGTCGCAGCCTGAGCGAGCAACTTTAGACCGCTAACTTCAGTCCGCAGTGGTTTGCGAAGTGGCGAAAGTCTGTGTCTCGCGTGAGCAGCGCAACGTCGGCGTCGATGCAGCATTGGGCTATCAATGCATCGCCGAGCTTGGCTTTCAAACCACGCTCCAACAACTTTCTGCGCGATACCGCAGCACGCTCCCAGAACTGCTCCAAGATCGGCAGTTGCTTGAACTGAGGTAGTTTTTGGAGGCGGGCTGCGGAGCCTGGAAACGAAAGAACCTCGGTGACGACCGGAGGAGGCAAGCGAAGCTGGTCCGCCTTCAAAGCTGTCAGCAAGCTTTCAATATCGGCTCCGCCCAGCCCCTTCATTGCATCGATCAGAACGCTGCTGTCGGCGGCGATCATGCTGCGTGATGCGCGGGCAGGCTTGGGCTCTCATCCCTCAGATCTTGCAGTGTCAAACCATCCGCCTCCAGATCGAGATGCCCCATAGCCGCCAAAAGCTCTTCTCGAGCCGCGTGGTGGACGAGATCGGCAAGGGCGGTCCTAATGGTTTCCGAAACCCCCTTGCCTGTTATTTGCTGACAGCTCTCGAGCAAATCCGCGGGTAGGAAGACGGTGATTTTCCGCATGTCTGTCATTGCGGTATGTTACCATAAAACGATGCTGGCATCAACTTACAGCACTTGCCTCTATCGCCACCCTTGCTAAGACCCGCCCATGGCCAAAGTTACCTACATCCAGCACGACGGTGGCGAGCAGACCGTGGAGGTCAAGAACGGCCTGTCGGTCATGGAAGGCGCGATCCGGAACAACGTGCCGGGGATCGATGCCGACTGCGGCGGCGCCTGCGCCTGTGCGACCTGCCACGTCTATGTCGATCCCGACTGGATGCAGGAGGCCGGCAAGCCGAGCGCCATGGAGGAGTCGATGCTCGACTTCGCCGACAACGTCGAGCCGAACTCACGCCTGTCGTGCCAGATCCGGGTGTCCGACACCTTGGACGGACTTGTCGTCCGCCTGCCGGAAAGCCAGCACTGATCAGGTCGATCGGCGGTTCGGGCATACAACGGCGACGTCAGGCGGTATGCTGACCCATGGCCCTGTTGCGTAATCCAGACGAACGCCGAACCGAATCCCGCCTGCCCGCCAATGCGCGGGGAGTGATCGTTGCTCCGTCTTTGGAGATGGCTTGTTTGATCGTCGACCTGTCCGACGGCGGCATGCGGGTTCGTACCGACCGATCGGTTTCCCTGCCGTCCGTCGTGACGATCGTCGACATTGCCGCCGGAACCGCCTGCGAAGCCGATGTGGCTTGGCGCAAGGGGCATGAGGCCGGACTGAAATGCCGCGTCCGCGCCACCGCCCTGCGTGGTCTGGTACCCGCCCGCTTCGCTCAGGCGCGCGAGGCATGGCTGCGCGCAGGCGGCCGCTGAGGGACGGGTCGCTCCGCCTAGATCGACAGCCCGCCGGTCCGTTCGACCTCGACAGGACCGGTCATGAAGACGTGGCCCGAAGCCCCATTCTCGTCCGGGGCCCAGTCGATCACCACTTCGCCGCCGTCCATCACCACCGTCGCCTTGCGATCAGTCAACCCGCGCCGCGCCGTTGCGACCAGCGCCGCGCAGGCGCCGGTGCCGCAGGCCTTGGTCAAACCGGCGCCACGCTCCCAGACACGGAAACGAATGCGATCGCGGGCCTCCACGTGGGCGAAACCGACATTGACCGCCTCGGGAAACAGGGGGTGGTGCTCGATCAGCGACCCTGAACCACGCACGAAGGCATCGTCGGGCGTGTGGTCCATGAAGAAGACCACGTGCGGGTTACCCATCGAGACCGCGCCGGGCGTGTGCAGCAAAGGCGCATCGATTGGTCCGACCTGCAGCTCGATACCGCGCGTATCCATCTCCTCAGATAGCGGGATCTGGGTCCAGTCGAGACGCGGTGCGCCCATGTCGACGGTGATCCGGTACTCGCCCAACCCATCATTGGCGCGCATCGCCACTGCTGGCCCGCCCGCCGTGTCGATGGTCACCCGGTCCGCGCCCGAGGCCTGCATCAGCATCCAGCCGACGCATCGCAACGCATTGCCGCAGGTCTCGACCACTGACCCGTCGTTGTTCCAGACCCGCATGAAGGCGTCGCCGGTCTTTGACGGCTCGATCGAGATGAGCTGGTCGAACCCCTCGCCGCTTTGCCGGTCGCCCAGCGCGCGCACCTGGTCGACCGTCGGTGTGAACGGTCGTTCGAGCGCATTGACGACGATGAAGTCGTTGCCGGCTCCGTTCATTTTGACAAAGGGGCGGGTCATGTCGTTGCATATATAGGGTGTCGTGGGCGCGCCGCGAAGCTTCCGCGTTTCGTTCTGGCGAGACGCGCGTTATCGCTGGTCCATGACCGCTTCTTCCGCCCGCCCCCACAAACATCACGGCCTGCGGCTTAGGCCGCGACTGCGATATCTGTATCATGGCGACAGCCTGACGGCGGTGCGGTTCAGGCTCGCCGTGATCGTCATCGATCTGGCCATCATCGCCTTCTTCATCGCCGCCCCGGTGCTGAAGGAGCATGGACGCACCTTCTATGTGCTGGACTACACGATCGCTGCCCTGCTTCTCATCGACCTGGCGGCGCGGATCACGGCCTATTCGGACTGGAAGGACTGGTTCAAGCGTCCGATCAACTGGGTCGATATCGTCGTGCTGGCGACACTGCTGGTGCCCGCCTGGGCGTTCAATCTCGGCTTCCTCAGGATCCTGCGCCTGTGGACCTTGCTGAACTCGACCATGTTCTGGCGCACGATCGGACACCGGTTCGACGATACCCGGGTGGAGGAGATTACACGCGCCCTGTCGGCCCTCGTCACCTTCGTCTTCGTCGTCACCGGCTTCGTCTACACCGTCTTTCGGGGCCGACACGACGGAATCACCGGCTACCTCGACGCCCTGTATTTCACCGTGGCGACGCTTACGACCACGGGTTTCGGTGACATCACCCTGCCGGGCGCCTGGGGGCGGATCATCTCGATCACCGTCATGCTGGTCGGCATCACCCTTTTCCTGCGATTGGCCCAAACCTTGATCCGACCGCACAAGGTTCGCTACCCGTGCGAGAAGTGCGGACTGCAGAAACACGACCCCGACGCCGTCCACTGCAAGGCCTGCGGGAATCTGCTTTGCATTCTGGACGACGGCGGCTGACCGAAGCCGGTTATCAAGCGAGGGCGTCTGCACGGCTACCAAATGTCGCGCATGACAAATCCGTAAGGTCGTTTGTCTTGTCGCAGAAGCCTTCGCCGCTAAGGTGCCCCAACCTTCAAGGAGCCCCCATATGATGCGTTCGCTGGCCTCGGCCGCTGCCCTTCTCGTCGCAACCGGAATGACAACCGCCGCCATGGCTCAAACGACCGCCTTGCCTTCCGCGTCCGCTCCCGCTCGCCAAGCCGCACGTCCCGCAAATCCCCCGATCGCCGAAGGCGGTTTCGCCACCTCGGACGCGACCGACCCCTATCTGTGGCTCGAGGAAGTCGACGGCGCCCGGGCCATGGAGTGGGTCAAGGCCCACAACGAACGCAGCCTCGGCATCCTGCAGAGCGACCCGCGCTACGTGCCGCTGCATCAGCAGGCCCTGGCGATCGTTCAGTCTAAGGACCGAATCCCGGCGCCCGGCTTCAACCACGACGGCTCGATCACCAACTTCTGGCAGGATGCCGAACATGTACGCGGCGTCTGGCGCAAGACGACGCTGGAGAGCTACCGCACTGACACTCCCCAGTGGGAGACCGTGCTCGACATCGACGTCCTCGCGACCGCCGAGGGCAAGAACTGGGTTTACAAGGGTTCATCCTGCCTGCCGCCGGATGAGCGTCTGTGCCTCGTTTCCCTGTCCGACGGCGGCAAGGACGCCGTGGTCGTGCGCGAGTTCGACAGCGTCTCGAAGACCTTCGTGGACGGCGGTTTCAACCTGCCGGAATCAAAGGGCGGCGCGGACTGGATCGACGCCGACACCCTGTTGATCGCACGCGACTTCGGTCCCGGCACGATGACGACTTCGGGTTACCCGATGATCGTCAAACGGCTGAAGCGTGGTCAGACCGTCGATCAGGCCGAGACGATCTTCACCGGCCAACCCTCGGACGTCTCGGTCAGCGGTTCGGCCCTGCGCGACGCGGACGGGGTCATCAAGGCGGTCCTGATCAGCCGTGGCGTCAGCTTCTACGAGAGCGAGACCTACCGTCTGAACGCCGACGGCACGACGACCAAGCTGGAGCTTCCCGCCAAGTCTGACATCGACGCCCTGGTCCAGGGCCAGCTGATCGTCACGACCAAGCAGGACTGGACCGCGCCTTCGGGACAAGAGTTCAAGACCGGCGACGTGATCGCATGGAACCTCGACGCCTGGCTCGCCGATCCCAAGGCCGAGGCCAAACTGGTCATCCGCCCGACCGAGCGTCAGGCGATCGAAGGCATCACATCGACCCGCAACCAGCTGGTCGTCGCCCTGTTCGACAACGTCCGGGGCTCGGTTCAGGTCTATGATCCGAAGGACTGGAGCCACACCCGGCTCGACCTGCCTGAGAACGTCACGGTCGGCGTCGGCTCGGCCAGCGAAACGGACGACAAGATCTTCGTCAGCGTCGCGGGCTACCTGAACCCCTCCAGCCTCTATCTGGCCGACGCCGCCGCAGGCTCGGCCGCCGTGGTCAAATCCTTGCCCGCCAAGTTCGACGCCACAGGCATGACGGTCGACCAGTTCGAAGCCACCTCTGCCGACGGCACCAGGATCCCTTATTTCGTGGTCCACAAGGACGCCATCCCGATGGACGGCTCCAACCCAACGCTGCTGTACGGCTACGGTGGTTTCCAGAGCTCGCTCCTGCCCGGCTATTCGGCCACGGTCGGCAAGCTGTGGCTCGAGCGTGGCGGCGTCTATGTCGTCGCCAACACACGCGGCGGCGGCGAGTTCGGTCCGAAATGGCACGACGCGGCCCTGCAGGAAAACCGCCACAAGGCGCACGAAGACTTCCAGGCTGTCGCCCTCGACCTCGAGGCCCGCAACATTACCTCCCAGCCCAAGCTCGGCATCATGGGCGGCTCGCAAGGCGGGCTGTTCATGGGTGCGATGCTGACCCAGCGCCCCGACCTGATCAACGCCGCCGTCATTCAGGTGCCCCTGTTCGACATGCTGCGCTTCAACAAGCTGCTGGCCGGCGCCTCGTGGCAGGGCGAGTACGGCAATCCCGACGTGCCGCGCGAACGCGAGTGGATTCAGGCCTATTCGCCGTACCAGAACCTGCGCGCCGGGATGAACTACCCCGAGGTCTTCATCCATACCTCGACCAAGGACGATCGCGTCCACCCGGGCCACGCCCGCAAGGCCGCAGCCCGTCTGGAAGAGCTCGGCTATCCGGTGCTGTTCTATGAGAACACCGACGGCGGACACGCGGCCGGTGCGAATCTGCTGGAAACCGCCCGCCGTCTGGCCTTGGAATACACCTACCTGACCCGGCGGCTGATGGATCAGCCGGCGCAGCAGTAACTTGAAAGTCTGACGATGCGCCCTGTCCTGCTGTCCTTCGCCATGTCCCTGATGGCGTCCACCGCTCTCGCCCAGTCCGCCCCGCCCCACATGCCGACCGACCTGTCGCCGGCGGGGGTGCGGGCGGCGGACGAGCATCTGGCGCTGGAGGAGGTCAACGGGACCGAGGCCATGGCCTTCGTCGCCTCGGAGAACGAGAAGAGCCTCAAGTCCCTGACCGGGGATCCGCGCTATGAAGGCTTCCGCCAGCAGGCGTTCGACATCCTGTCAGCCACCGACCGCATCGCCGCGCCCAGCTTCCTCGGCGAGGGTATCGGCAATTTCTGGCAGGATGCGACCAACGCCAAAGGCCTCTGGCGGCGCACGTCGCTGGATTCCTACCGCTCGGCCACGCCGCAGTGGGAGACCCTGATCGACCTCGACGCCCTGTCGAAGACCGAAGGCAAGGACTGGGTCTGGAAGGGCGGCGACTGCCTGCCGCCCGATGAGACCCGCTGCCTGATCAGCCTGTCGGACGGCGGCAAGGACGCTGTCGTCGTGCGTGAGTTCGACATCACGACCAAAACTTTCGTTGATGGCGGCTTCAGCCTGCCGGAGGGCAAGCACCGCATCGAATGGCTGGATCAGGACACGCTGCTGGTCGCCACCGACTTCGGTCCCGATACGCTGACCGAGAGCGGCTACCCCTTCATCGTCAAGGGGCTGAGACGAGGCCAGACGCTGGAACAGGCGGTCGAGGTTTTCCGTGGCGCTCCGACCGACGGTGGCTACGGCGTCAGCCCGCGCGCCTTCCGGAATGGCGACGGCGAGCTTCAGGCCGTCATCGTCACCCGCCCGCTCGACACCTTCAAAGCCGAGACGTGGCTGATCGACGGGGCGAAGACCATCAAGCTGGGCCTCCCGGAAAAGGTCACCATTCACGGCATGATCGATAACCGGCTGGTGTTCACGCCCGATCAGGACTGGGTCCGTCGCGGAAAGTCTCGCACCGCCGGCTCCCTGCTGGCCGTTAGCCTGAACGTCCTGCGCCCTCCGGTCGGTGCAGGTGATATCTTCGTCTCGACCGAGGCCGACACCGTCATCGTGCCGACCGCCCGCCAGTCCATCGAGGACGTGGCCGTGCTGGACGAGAAGATCGTCGCCACAGTCTATGACAATGTCACGGGCCACGTGGTGGCGTTCAACAACCACGGCACGCAGCCCTGGACCCGGACGGTTCTGCCCGCCGCGGACAACGCGGCCGTCCATCTGGGCTCCTTCAGCCGAAAGGCCGGCCGTATCTTCTATACGTTCGAGGGATTCCTGACCCCGGCGACGCTCGCCCTGTCCGATCTGGTCGCCAACACCGCCAACGTGATCCGCAGCGCCCCGGCGCGGTTCGATGCGTCGAGGGATGTCGTCGAACAGTTCGAGGCGACCTCGAGCGACGGCACGAAGATTCCCTATTTCGTCGTCCGCCCCAAGGACGCGCCGATGGACGGATCGACCCCGACCATCATGTTCGGCTACGGCGGCTTTCAGGTCGCCTTCCCGCCCGCCTACAAGCCCGAGATGGGCAAGCTGTGGCTCGAGAACGGCGGGGCCTTCGTCATCGCCAACATCCGCGGCGGCGGCGAGTTCGGGCCGTCCTGGCACGATGCGGCACTGCGCGAACACCGCCAGCTGGCCTTCGACGACTTCGCCGCCGTGGCCCGTGACCTCAAGGATCGCAAGATCACCTCGCCGCGTCGCCTCGGCATTTATGGCCGGTCCAACGGGGGCGTACTGACCTCGGTCTCGATCACCCAACACCCCGAACTGTTCAACGCCGCGGTGATCGAGAGCCCGCTGATCGACATGCTGCGCTATCCGGACCTGCCCGCCGGGGCCTCATGGATCGGCGAGTACGGCGACCCGCGCGTGCCCGCAGACGCCGCCTTCATCGCCCGCTATTCCGGCTATCAGAACCTGCGCGCCGGAGCCCGGTACCCCCGCGTCTACATCACGACGAATACCCGCGATGACCGCGTCCATCCCGGCCATGCGCGCAAATTCGCGGCCCGTCTCGGCGACATGGGCTACGACCACCTCTATTACGAAGAGACCTCGGGCGGTCACTCCAACGACGCCGATCCGGTCGCGAACGCCCGCCGCTGGGCGAGGCACTACACCTATCTGTCCCAGCAGTTGATGGACTAGGCGCATCCTTCCCGCTCATCGCTCGCAGCGATGAGCGGGACCAAGGGCTACCGCCGCTTGAACCCACCCAAAACGCCTCGCAGCAGTTCGCGAGTGATGGTCGATCCCGCGGTGCGCAGCACCGACTTGGTCAGGGCTTCCAGCGGTGTCTGACGTGTGGACTTGCGCGGTGCGGCAGGGGCGCGAGGGGCAGGGGCACGTGGAGCCGGAGCTGCCCTGGGCGCTCGTGGCGCTTTCGCCTCGGCCTTCGCAGTCGCTTCGTCATCGGCGAGCTTGTCCAAAGCGGCGTGCCGAGCGGCCAGAACCTCCTCGGCGGACTCGCGGTCGATCGCCTTGTCATAGACCCCGGCGACGGGACTGGCCGCCATGACTGCAGCGCGCTCGGCGTCCGTCGCGGGACCCAGACGGCTGCCCGGGGGACGGATCAGGGTACGGGCGGTGATCGTCGGCGCCCCCTTCTCGTCCAGTACCGACACCAGCGCCTCGCCGGTCCCCAGCGCCTGAATGGCCTCGGCGGTATTGAAGGCCGGGTTGACGCGGAAGCTCTCCGACGCCGCCTTCAGCCCGCGCTGGTCCGACGGCGTATAGGCGCGCAGCGCGTG
>DASVTM010000101.1:0-4124 GCA_036387575.1 Brevundimonas sp. | reverse complement strand
GGCCATCCTTTGAAATGACCGAGATTTCCGGCGAAATGTCGGGGCCCTCTTTCCATTCCAGGACGTGCCCCTGAACGAAAACCTTGGCCCGTTCGATGGCGACTGTGTCGTTGATAGCCAGTCCAAGCTCATTCGCGCCGGCCAACGCAGCGGCGTCGGCGATGTCCTGAAGCTTGACCCGGTTCGACTGCACGCGTCCAAGATCGATTGCCCCTACCCCGATCAGAAACAGGGCAGGCGCGGCAAGGGCGAATATCACCGCGATATTGCCTTGCTCGCTATGCCGGAAGCTGCGGAGCCACAGGCGCCCGCGCTCCAGCATCTGCAACAGGCTGGTCACGCCGCAACAGCAGTTGCGGATCTGTAGCGGTCTCTCAGGGCCGCTTCGGCGCGGGCGGCCCGCAGCGTGAAGCGGAGTTGGTAGGCCAACAGACGCCAATTCAACGGCTTGGTGACGAAGGCCGTCGCCCCGGCCCGGAAGGCCCGATCGATGGCCTCCACGTCCTCACGTCCCGTTTCCACCACGACCGGCAAATGGGCTGTCGCAGGGTCCGCGCGGAGATGGGCCAGCAGTTCGAAGCCGTCCATGCGCGGCATGTCGAGGTCGATCAGAAGCAGATCATATTTACAGCGCGAGAGCGCCTCGAGGGCTTCAACGCCATCCGCCGCCACGTCGATCTCGGCGGCGGCGGAAGCCAGATTCACCTGGGCGAATTCCCGCAGGATGGGATCATCGTCCACGAACAGAAGACGAGCCTCGTCATCGAGAACATAGAAAAAGCCACTCATCAGAACACCCCGGAGGCTTGGCGCCTCTCTGACTCCGAACGCAGGACTTAAGGGTCAGGTCATTAACATCACGTATAACCTAGGAACTACAGCGGCCTGGAGCTCGAACGTGTACGGTAGCCGACTTAGAACCAGGGGTGGCATCGCTCGGAAATTGGCCGGCCTGGTGTCGGCCTCGCTGCTGGCGTCGTTTGTCGTGACGGCGGCAGTTTCAACCTGGATCGACCTGCGCCGGCAGGCGACGCTGGAAACGAACCGTCTAACCCAGACGGCCCGGGTGATTGGATCACTGGCTTCCGACGCTGTTGTAAAGGGCGATCCCGCGGCGACCTTCACAGCCATTCGATCGGTCAGCCAGATGCCCGGCATCAGCTATGCCCGCATCAGCTCCGAGCGGTTCGGCCTCCTTGCTGAAACGGGAGCGGGGGCTCGTCTCATCTCCGAGGCGACGGTCGAAGGCGCCGACCAGAAGCTCTCGGTCTGGTCGATCCTGAGCACGGGATCGATTCAGGTCTCAGCGCCGGTCATGAGCGATGGCGCGCCGGTCGGCTCGATCACGCTGTTCGGCCGGACACCCGAATTGCGAGGCCGAGTGCTGTCCGCGATCTGGGCGACCTTGGCAGGAGCCCTGATCGCCGTCCTCGCAGGCCTGATCGTAGCCCTGAGAATGGCGCATAAAATCAGTTCGCCGATCGTCGCCTTGGCGGGTCTGGTCAGGCGGGTCCATGACACCAGGGACTTCTCGACCTCCGTTGACATCCACGCCGACGGAGAGGTCGCCGATCTGGTGGCGGGCATCGACACCATGCTTAGCGGCATCCGCGAACGCGACACGCGTATCGCGGCCCAGGTCGAAGGGCTCGAAAGCGAGGTTGCAGCACGCACGGGGGAACTCATCGTCGCACGGGACGCCGCTGAACAGGCAAATGCCGCCAAATCGGACTTTCTGGCGGTCATGAGCCATGAAATTCGCACGCCCCTCAACGGCATTCTAGCGCTCAGTGACATGCTCGCGACCTCCGACTTGCCCCAGCGCCAGCAGCGCTACGCGGACGTCATCTCAAAATCGGGCAGGTCGCTACTCAGCATCATCAACGATATCCTCGATTTCTCGAAGGTCGAGGCCGGCAAGATGGATATGGAGACCGTGGAGGTCGATCTCGCGGAGGCGGCCGAGGACGTCGCCAGCCTGTTTTCAGAGAAGGCTGCGAGCAAAGGGCTGGATCTTGCCGTATTCGTGGATCCACGCCTGCCCATCGTCATCGGCGACCCCACTCGTCTGCGGCAGGTCATCGGGAACCTGGTGAACAACGCCATCAAGTTCACGGATGTCGGGGGCGTGCTGATCGTCATCGATCGGGAACCGGCGGACATGGAACGGGTTCGCATCGCGGTTCAGGACACCGGCCCAGGCATCCCTGCCGATAAACTGCCGAACCTGTTCGAAGCATTCACGCAGGCTGATCAGAGCACCACCCGCACGCACGGCGGCACCGGCCTTGGGCTCGCGATCTGCGATCGGCTTGTTCGTTCGATGGGCGGCGTCTGGGCGCTGTCCAGCACCATCGGCAAGGGATCGACATTTGCGTTCTCCGCCCCGCTGAAGACGGCTTCAGTCCCGGTAAAGGCGCCCGGCCTTGAGCCGAACTGGAGTGTGAGCGTCCGCGACCTGTCGGCGCAGACCCGACAGGCAGTCCTCCTCTATCTCGCCGCCTGGGGACTCACGGCTACAGCAAACGAGCATGGCCCGTGCATCGTGGGAGCAGGCCAGGCCGCGCCGGGTTTGGGAGCCGTGATCTGTGACAGCGAAGACGCGGCGGCAGCGGTGCTTCGCTCCGCTCCCGCGGCCTGTGTGATGGTGAAGCCGCTCCGGCTGTCGGAATTGCGCGACGTCCTTGGGCAGATGCAGCGGGGCGAACAACCCCGGCTCACACATCAGACGCCGCGCGTTCAGGCCGGCACGACTTTTCCCGGCGTTCGGGTTCTCGTCGTTGACGACTCCGAAGTTAACCGGGAGGTCGCAACCGAGGCCCTGTCACGTCTAGGCGTAGAGACCTTTTCCGCGTGCGACGGACAGCAGGCAGTGGAACGTCTTCGAACACAGAGCTTCGACATGGTTCTTATGGACGGCTCGATGCCCGTTCTTGACGGCTTCGAGGCGACGCGCGCTATCCGCTCCGAGGAGGCCCAGACACAAAGACCCCGCGCCGTGATCGTCGCCTTGACAGCGCACGTCGTCGGTTCCGGCGCCGAGGCCTGGAAAGCGTCAGGCATGGACGGCTTGATCCACAAACCTTTCACACTGGACGACCTGGCCAGGGAGCTGACACGCTTCTGCGGCGATCGGGCCGTCGCCGGATCCACCGTTTCTGTCCCGACCCCGGCTGCTACCGAAGACGAGGCCGAGGCCGACTTGTTTGATCCCTCAATCCGCGCCGATCTGTTCTCTATGGGTCGCAACGGACGCGCGGACTTCGTGGATCGGGTCCACTCCCTTTATGCGACGAACGCGCCTCTGCGGTTAACCGAGATCGTCGACAGCGCCACCGCCAATGACAACGACAGTCTGGCCCGCGCTGCTCACGCGCTGAAGTCCATGAGCCTGAGCCTCGGCGCGTCGGCGGTGGCACGGGAAGCTTCCCGAATCGAGACTGCGGCGCGCTCCGGCGCGCCCGCCGAAGTGGAAGCTATTCAGTCTCTTGTCTCGCGCACCCTGGCCGCTATGGCGGAGCCGGCTGATCCGCCGGCTATAAAGACGACCGCCGAGGAGGACCTCGCGGTCGCCATCGAGCGAGGGGAACTTCATCTCGTCTACCAACCGCTTGTAGAACGAAAAGGGCATCTGTCGGGCAAGGTCGAGGCGTTGATCCGCTGGACCCATCCGCAGCACGGCCGCCTGAGTCCCGATGACTTCATTCCCCGGCTGGAAGCCGAAGGCGGCATCGAACGGTTGACCGACTTCGTGATGACGCGCGCCATGCAGGACCTCGCCGACCGCCCGGACATCCGGGTATCGATCAACGCCTCGGCGTCCGAGTTCCAGGCGCGCGGCTTTGCTCAACGGGTCGCCGCAGCGGCCAGCGCCCTGAGCTTTCCTCCTGAGCGTCTGGAAGTCGAAGTGACGGAGACCGCGATGCTCGACGTCGAAGCCGCGAGGCGAACCATCGAAGAACTGCGCACCGCCGGTTTCGACGTGGCGCTAGATGATTTCGGCGCGGGCTACACCAGCCTCCACGCCCTTCGCGAACTGAAGTTCACGACGCTGAAGGTGGACGGCAGCTTTGTGAACCAATGCACCGACGACACCGCGTCAGCCGCGATCATCCACGCCGTGA
>DASVTM010000100.1:0-3769 GCA_036387575.1 Brevundimonas sp. | reverse complement strand
GATTGAGGACGTTAAAGGCGGTTCCGAGAACGCGGACGCTATGGTCGCCCGCAGTGATCACAAACGGCCGGTCGGGATTATGAGCGACGTCGAAGGCCGCCTCACCGTCAGCGAGGGTCACGGTCCGGTTGTCGCGTCTTATCCGTACGCTCAGGTCGGAGTGGCGGTTCATGACCACACGGGAGCCATCGGACAGGACGACGGTCCTTGGCTCAAGGTCCGTGTGATAGCTCTCGACGGGCGCGACGGCACTGATCTGGCGCCAGATGCCGATGACCATCGCCGCAGCGGCCGCTGCGGCGAATGATGGCAGCAGCCAAACAGGGCGTCGACGCCGCGCGTTCGACGCGCGGGCGGGGGAGCTCTGGTCGTTCGCTGCTACAGGCAGAACGGCGACGGTTGGAACCACGCCGTCGAGCACGACCCAGGTTCGTTCGACAGCCTCATAGGCGGCCCCGTGAGCCTCGTCGGCCTCCAGCCAGTCCTGAAACGACATCCATGCAGACGCGGGTGCATCGACGTCGCTCAAGCGGACGAACCACTCCAGCGCCTGTTCTTCGATGTCCGGTTGCGAAGTGGTCATGCGTTGGGAAGCCGGATTCTCGTCGTGTCAGAGGGTGTATGACCAATAGACGTCACCGACCGCCTGTCACCTCCGTTGTCGTGCCAAGTTTTCAACGTCTCCGCGAAAATCACGATCTTATTCTCGCGCTAAGCACCCGGAGCGCGTCCATCATGTGCTTCTCGACTGAACTGCGCGAAATGCCTAGCCGGCCAGCCACCTCGGCGTAGCTGAAGCCCTCGAACTTGTGCAGGCTGAACACCGTGCGGGTCTTGTCTGGAAGGCGGGACACCGCTGCGGTCAGGGCTGCGAGTTTCTGGCGTCCGATGACGACGGCCTCGGCCGACGGCGCGTCGTTCAGGTCCTCTGTCTCGCCGACAGCGTGATTAGCCAGCCGCCATGCAGCGTCGCGAGCGACCGATCGCTGACCGGACCGCCAGCGATCCATCATCTGATTTGATGCGAGGCGGTACAGGAAGGCGCGAGCGTCTCGCACCTCGATCGCCGGATCGAGCGCGGCGACCTTCAGATAGAGATCCTGCAGCAAATCCTCGACATCACCAGACGCACCGAGCCGCGCCTGCAGGAACCGACCCAGGGCGGCGCGATGCTCGAAATAGGCGCCGATCAGCGGATGCGCGGCTTGCGCGGTCAAAAACGGGAGTCCTTCTCGTTTCGGCTCGGTCGACGGCGTTACGCCGAACCGGATCGAACGCCTGCAGACTTCATGCCGCGTCGATTTTTGTGAGGCAAGCCGCATCCGGCGGCGTCCTACGTCCGAGACCTGCGTGAGGCGGTCCGGCGGGGGTCGCAATGTACGATATCTGGCGTGTCGGTTTTGTCAGGCGTTCGCTTTCCAGCGTGACGGCGACAGCCGGTGTTGACGCGTCGGAAGTGACCTGGCTGCCCAACTCCGGGCCGTTCCAGTACGTCGCCGATCCATTCGGAATCGAACGCGACGGGGTGCTGACGGTCTTCGTCGAAGCCTTCGACTATCGCGTTCGTCGCGGTGAAATCCATTTCTATCAGTACAGCGCCGATAACGCGCTGACCGGGCACGGCGTGGCCCTGACCGCGCCAATCCACCTGTCCTATCCGTCGCTGATCGAAGACGGTGGCGAGCTCTACATGCTGCCGGAGGGTTACAAAGCCGGCGGCCTGACCCTGTATCGTTGCGTACGCTTCCCCGATGTTTGGGAGCCGGCCCAGCAGATCATGGATGTTCCGGCCATCGACGCCACGGTGGTCAAGCATGGCGACAAGTGGTGGGCCTTCTACGCCTTGCCGGGGCCGGAAGACCGCGCGATGCGCGAGCTTCATGTCGCATGGTCCGAGACCCTGACCGGGCCGTGGATCCCGCATGCGGCCAATCCCGTGCGGTCGGGCTTCGATGCCTCGCGGCCGGGTGGGACGGCCTTCGACCACGACGGCGCCCTGCATCTACCGGTGCAGGACTGCTCGACGACCTACGGCGCGGCGATCAACCTGCTGCGTATCGACGTCCTGACGCCTGAGGCCTTCGAGGCGACGCTGGTGCATCGGTTCGAGTCGACGGGTCTGCTGACCGATCACGAAGACGGCTTCCACACCCTGTCGGGCATGGGCGACGTCACCTTCGTAGACGTGAAGAGCATCCGCCACTCGCCGTCGGAAGGCTGGATCAAGGCCCAGTTCAAGGTTCGTCGGCTGTTGGGATTGAACGCTCCGCGCCGCCGGTCGGCGAGCGCGGTGGTTAGCCGCCCAATCAATCATCTGCCGCCCGTCTCGACGGTCGCGGCCCGCGTAGGGGGATAGTGATGCGTATCGCCGTGGTGATGCCGCGAGGCAGCGTGATGGGCCGCGACAAGGCCAATTCGATGGAGATGGTCGCTCGCACCCTGCTGCAGCATAGCCGGCACAAGGCCACCGTTCGCATCATCTGCGACGCCGGAGCGGACGTTCCAGCCCTGTCTGATTTGATGACCGTGCCTGCGGGCCTGAGCAAGACGAAGCGGGCCGATGCCGTCGCCGAACTGCTGGCCGGGTTCGATCCGGACTACATCGAGTATCACCAGCAGCTGGAATCAGCCGCCAGCCTGGCCCGGCGCTACCCGACGAAGATCAACGTCCTGTATCGACATACGCGGATCAAACAGCCGAAGAACCTGTTGGATCGCATGCGTTATGGCGCGCGGCTCAAGGCGTTCGACAAGCTGATCTTCGTCAGCAAGGCTGCGGGTGCAGAGTTCATCGGAGACTATCCGGCGCTGGCGGATCGTGTGTCCTCGATCTGCAATCCCATCGAGATCGATGCGTGGAAGGCCAGCCCTGACAAGCGCGAGAAGCTGATCCTGTTTTCTGGCCGAGCCATGGAAGAGAAGGGACTGGAGCCGTTCTGCGAGGCACTGGCTGCCGTCCTCGACACGGCGCCCGACTGGCGTGGCGCATTGATGCTGGGCGACTGGGACCGCCATGAAGCGTGGGCGGGCCCCCGGATCGCGGCTTTGGCCCGGTTCGGCGACCGCGTGGAGATTCACAAGTCGGCGTCCTTGCCGCAAGTTCAGGCCGTGACCCGCCGCGCTGCGATCGCGGTTACGCCGTCGTTCGTGGCCGAGGCCTTGGGCCTGTCCGCTCTGGAAGCTCATGCAGCGGGCGCCGCGCTGATTTCCTCAGGTCGAGGCGGCCTGCGCGAAGCCAGCGGCGACCACGCCGTCTATGTGGATCCGCCCCATGCCGCCGGTCTGACCGAGGCGATGTCGGCATTGGTGACCAACGCCAACCGCCGAATCGCGATGGCGCGTGCGGGCCAGAAATTCGTGGCCGCGGTGCATGCTCCAGCCGTCCGCGCAGCCCAACTTGACGACCTCCGCGAGACCCTCGTCGCGGAACGTGCGCAATCCGCTGTGCGCGAAGCCGTTCGAGCCAGGACCCCGCTTCTCCAGCGGATCGCAGCCGCGCTGAGCGGACGGCCATGGTCGGTTCAGCCCGCGAGCTGGACCTTTCGGACGGTCGTTCGCGAGCATGTGGAATGGATCAGGGCTTGACCTCGTCCGGTCCGATCATCACCCGTTGAGTGAAGGCGCGTCTTATTGCGCTGCGCCGTGGCGAAGGTCGTCCGGCGGTGACGATCGGAGGTCGCCGTGGGCGCAGGAACATTCTTCACCCGCCTGTTTCTCGGCGAGGCCGGTCTGGCCAAACGCAAGACGATGCGAGCCAGACGCATCCTCG
>DASVTM010000099.1:0-4879 GCA_036387575.1 Brevundimonas sp. | reverse complement strand
ATCTGGCGCCGGGCGGCTGGCTGCTATGGGGCGATATGGTCTGGCTGGCTGCGCCGTCGGAGCCGCTGAAGCAGCTGATCGAACTGACCAATACCTATGCCGACCATGAGGGCTGGCAAGTCGCCGCGCGTGACGCGGGCTTCAAGGTTGTTACCGCTCATGTATCGTCGCCGGAGCTGTGGAATCGCTATCGCACGACGATGCAGGACGCGGTCGAGGCATGGCTTGAGGCCAACCCAGAACATCCCGACGCCGCCTCGATCCGAAGCCGCGCGCATCAACTGAAGCTGATGTTCGACTTCGGCGAGGGGACGCTCGGATTTGGTCTTTACCTGCTGAAAGCGCCTTAGCGGAAAGGCGGCTCGTCGAAGGCGCGCAGCTTGCGGGAATGCAGCTTCGAGCCTTCCTGACGCAGGAGTTCGATCGCCTGAATGCCGATCTGGAGGTGTTCCGAGATCGAGCCTTCATAGAAGCGATTGGCCTGACCCGGCAGCTTGATTTCACCGTGCAGCGGCTTGTCTGAGACGCACAGCAGCGTGCCGTAGGGGACGCGGAAGCGGTAGCCCTGGGCGGCGATGGTCGCGGATTCCATGTCGATGGCCACGGCGCGCGACTGGTTGAAGCGCAGGGCGGATTTCGAGTAGCGCAGCTCCCAGTTCCGGTCGTCGGTGGTGACGACCGTTCCGGTGCGGAGGCGGCGTTTGACCTCTTCGCCCGGAGCGCCCGAGACCATCTTGGCGGCGTCGTAGAGGGCGCGCTGGACCTCGGCGATCGACGGGATCGGGATGTCCGGCGGAAGCACCGCGTCCAGCACGTGATCATCGCGCAGATAGGCATGAGCCAGCACATAGTCGCCGATCGTCTGGCTGGGGCGCAGGCCGCCGCAGTGACCGATCATCAGCCAGGCGTGGGGCCGGGTGACGGCCAGGTGGTCGCAGATGGTCTTGGCGTTGGATGGCCCGACACCGATGTTGACCAGCGTGATACCTGCATTCCCCGGCGCCGTGAGGTGGTAGGCGGGCATCTGATGCTTCTTCCAGGCGGCGTCCATGATGGCCGTTTCCGGATCTGCGGTTTCGCGGGTGATGACCACACCGCCGGCGCAGGACAGGGTTTCGTAAGGGCTGCCCGGATCGCGCAACTGCTCGCAGGCCCAGCGCACGAAATCATCGACGTAGCGGTTGTAGTTGGTGAACAGGATGTAGGACTGGACATCCTCGACAGGGGTCCCGGTGTAGTGCCGCAAGCGAGCCAGCGAGAAGTCCGTCCGCAGCCCGTCGAACTGCGACAATGGGAAATCCTCGTCCGCGGCGAACAGGCCGTCCGAGATTTCATCGCCGATATGAGCCAGGTCCGTGGTCGGGAAATAGCGGGCGATGGCCGCTGTCTGCGACGGGTTGAGGACCACGTCTGACCCGTCCAGCACATAGGGGAAGGGGATTTCCTGCTCCGACGGCTCGACCGTGAAGGTCGCGCCGTAGTCCTGTTCGAGAAGGGTCAGTTGTTCCTGCAGGTATGACCGGAAGAGGTCGGGCCGGGTGACCGTGGTGGCGTACACGCCCTGACGTGACATCCGGGCATAGGCGCGGATGGGCAGGTTGATTGGGCGATCGCCGAACCAGCTGATCTTGAGCGAAGGATAGGAGAAGAGGCCCTTGGCGCGGGCCTCGGTGTCCGCCCGCTCGCCTGTGACGAGGAAGTGGCGAACCGCGTCGCGCAGGTTGGCGACGGAGTCGGTGTAGAGGGTCTCGAGGCGGTCCAGAGCCGCCCCAGCCGTCATTTGGGCTGTCATTGTTTCTGTCATGGCCTCATCTAGCGGAAGAACATGACCTTGGCGAGACGGTGAAGCTTTGCTTTGCGTCTGTTGCTTTGGGGCGGCTTACGCCGCCGCGCTAACGCTCGGCTCGCGGAGCCTTGCTGCTTGAGCGCAACTGAGAGGCAAATGGCTCCGCGATGCGGCCGGACGCTGGATGGCTGACCTGCGTCTAACCCAGTTCTCGATGGAAGAAGGCGCTGACGTCGTCGAGGACGGGCGCCTTCTTCCGAAACAGGGGCGAGAAAGTTGCGATCATGTCGGCGTGGTTCAGGCCGGGATAAAGCTTGGCTTCGCTGCGGCCGCCGACAGTGTGCATTCGCCGGTTCAGGATGATGGTGTCGTCGTCATGGACCACGGTGTCGTCCGTGCCGTGACCAAGCCACAGCGGAGGGGCGTCGGCGCGCACGAAGGTGACGGGTTGGGTCATCGTCGGGTCCGGTGCGCGACCAAAGGCGTTGATCGACGAGGCGACGTCGAGCGGCAGAAACTCGTAGGGTCCCGACAGACCGGCGGCGGCCTTGATGAGGTCCGGCTGCCCGACAGCCTCCATGTAGCGCCGATCAAGCGCGATCATCATCGCAAGGTGAGCGCCCGCCGAATGGCCGGCGACGCCGAGGCGTGCGGGGTCTCCGCCGTACTGGCCGATGACTTCAGCCACCCGGGCGGTAGCGCGGGCCGCGTCCTCGATGAAGGCGGGAAAGACGACCTGTGGCACGATCCTATAGTCGGGCAGGGCGACCATGAAACCGCGTGCCGCCAAGGCCTGCGCAGCCCAGCCGTACAGGGAGCGGGATCCTGAATCCCAGCCGCCGCCGTAGAAGAAGACGATGACCGGCAGGGTCGGCTGACCCGCCGTCCATTGCGGACCATAGAGATCGAATTTCTGGCGCGGATCATCGCCATAGGCCAGATCGTGCGCCACCCGTCCGACACCTCGATCACGTGGGCCGAGCGTGTTGAGCAAGCCCAACGGAGAACAGGCGGCGGTTAAGGAGCCCAGTGTGAGGGCGAGGATGCCTCTGCGGGTCATGGAGTCTCGTCAGGCGAAGAAAGTAGGCGTCCAGATACGCACGTCGGCGACTGTCGGCTCAAGTGCGACCGGAATTTTCTGGCGCCTCACCGAGCACTAGCGATCAAAGCGCCGCAGTTGGCGTCCTTGGCCAGACCGGGATCGACGAAGGCGAAAAGGGCCGCGACCGGAGCAACGACCGCGCCGACCAGCGCCGTCAGACCACCCTGGGTGACCAGTGACGCCGTATCGACGCCGATTCTCGGCTTCGTCAGGGGGCCGCGCACGAGGATCGGCGTCCACAGGCGCAGCAGGCGGGGCTTCTTGCTGTCGCCATCGATGCGCAGGTTCAGGGTTTCTTGGCCAAGGTCGATCGAGCCGGTGCCCTTGGCGAGCACGACATCCGTGTCCAGAACGAAGGTGCGCGCCCGGGCGACACCGCCGGCGACGTCGAAATCGGCGACGGCGCAGCGGATGTTGCTGGTCGACTGGTCGCCGCGCAGCAGCTTCAGCAACCCGGCGCTGGCGTTGATGCCGAGCAGTTCGGCGAAGGCGGATCGCATCTGGCCTTGCGGCACCACAAGGCTGATGCTGCCCTTGGATCCGGCGGCGAACCGGTGGATCGAGCTGCCGGATCCCTCCAGCCGCGCCCGGCCCAGCGCCCTGCCGCTGATTGGCGTCGAGCCGTTCTTGGCCGGAACGATCGATTCCAGCGGGTAGCCCGAAAGACGGAAGTCGATAGCGCTGTAAGGTGTATCGCGGGTGGCGTTGATCCGGGCCGTGCCGTTGAGTTCACCGCGATTGAAGTTGAAGGCGACCGGGTCGAGATTGAGGATGCCCTTTTCAAGCTTCGCCCCGAGCTGAACAGCCCGGATGTCAAGCTCGTTGGCCTTCACGGAGTTCGCCCGGTAGGTCAGAGACCCATCCATCGAGCGGAGGCGCTCCACCTGCAGGGTGGCGTCCGGCAACAGCTTTCCCGGCGCGCCCGAGCTGACGGTCGTTGTCTCGGTTCCGGCGGCGTTGGTCTGGGTCTTGGCGCCGAGGATGGCGCTGAGATCATTGATGTCGAGCTTGCGGGAGGCGAGCTGAGCGTCAACGCGCATTCGTCCGCTCGTCTCGACTTTCAGATCGCCGGACAAGTCGGATGCGCCGACCCGGCCCGAGAAGTCGTTGAAGGTCCAGAGGCTGTCATCCCGCGTCAGGGCGCCGGACAGGCGATAGGGCGGGGTATTCGGCAGGGTGATGCCGGTCAGCAGATAGAGATCGTTCAGGTCCTGACCTTGCAGGCTCAGGGTCGACTGGAACTGGCCGAGATCGAAAGGTCGGGTGATGGACCCGTCAGCCACCAGCCGCGAGCCCGCGCCGGCGACATTGGCGGTGAAATGATAGGGCTTGTTGCGGCGGATGTTGATGAAGGGGCCGCCCTCGATCCGCAGCGTCAGTGGAGATTTGTTCACGCTGCCCCTCCCGTTCAGGATGAAGCCGGCGTCGCCGTCGTTGGCGGTCTCGCGCGCGTTGATATCGGCGTCCAGCGTCAAGCCGCGCTTCTGCTCATCCAGAGTGATGTGACCGTCAGCGATGATCAGTTGCTGAATCACGGGCAGCTTCATGCCCTTGCCGTCGTCGGGCTTGGGCGGACCGAGGGTCCAGCTGTTCTTGCCGTCCTTCGTCGCGATCAGGGTGACGTCCGGGCGAGTCAGGGACAGGAGCGGCATTTCGATCTGGCCCGCGAACAGTTTGCGCAGGCGAACGGAGGCCTCGATCTGGGCGATGTCGGCCGTGTCCTTTTCCTTGGCCCACTGAGGACCGCCGAACTTCAGGTCACGCACGATGACCGACGGGGTCCAGCTGAACAGGTTCACGTCGAGGTCGCCCTGAAGCGCGATCTCGCGGTCATATTTCGCTGAGGCCCAGCGTCCGATTGGACCGCTCAGCCAGTTCCAGTCGAACAGCAGCAGGAAGATGACGATCGCAGCGAGCAGAAGCAGAGCGACCCCGCCGACGATTTTTTCTGTTCGCCCGGGGCGGCGAAAAGAGCGGTAAACCGGATCGTT
>DASVTM010000098.1:0-1792 GCA_036387575.1 Brevundimonas sp. | reverse complement strand
ATCTGGTCGCCGGCTGGGGCGCGACCCACGCGGGTGTCGAGGTCGCCTATCGCGACGACCTCGGCGAAGACCTGACCGTGGTGTCCGATCCCGCCCTGCTGCAGGTGCTGGTCAATGTGCTCGACAACGCCTCCGAGGCCGGGGCCACCGCCGTTGTCATCCTCGCCGAACGGCAGGACGGCGATCTGATCCTGACGGTCAGCGACAATGGCCCGGGTTTTGCGGCCGCAGTGCTGGAGCGGTTCGGCCAACCCTATCAATCGACCAAGGCCCGGCCGGGCGCGGGTCTGGGCCTGTTCCTGCTGCTCAATGTGCTGCGCAAGCTCGGCGGCGGCGCGACCGCTCGCAACCGCAAGGACGGCGGCGCCGTGGTCACCCTGCGACTGCCGCTGACCGCCATCGCCTATCCGGGAAAGCCGACATGACCGACATCGCCGCACCCGTCGCCGAACGCCTGCTGGTCCTCGTCGAGGATGACGAAGCCTTCGCCCGCACGCTCAAGCGCTCGTTCGAACGCCGAGACTACAAGGTGGTGACTGCGACCAACCACGACGAACTGGTCGCCGTCCTCGCCGACCACCGGCCAGCCTATGCCGTAGTCGATCTGAAGCTGGCGGGCGGCGCTTCGGGCCTGACCTGCGTCCAGACGCTGCACGCCGCCGACCCCACCACCATTATCGTGGTCCTGACCGGGTTCGCCAGCATCGCCACCGCCGTCGACGCCATCAAGCTGGGCGCGTCGCAATACCTCGCCAAACCTTCCAGCACGGACGACATCGAGGCTGCGTTCAGCCGGGTCGAAGGCAATCCAGACACGGCGCTGACCGCCCGCCCGACCTCGATCAAGACACTGGAGTGGGAGCGGATTCACGAAACCCTGGCGGACACCGGCTTCAACATTTCGGAGGCCGCGCGTCGTCTTGGCATGCACCGACGGACCCTTGCGCGGAAGCTGGCCAAGAGTCAGGTGACCTGATCTCCCCTATGGCGAAATGCCCGTATTCCGAGCGCCGCCATACGGAACATCAGTGCAAGACGGCGGTTGATCGGGGCCGAAACCGTCTGATTACAATGCCTCCCCGCAGAACCCTGTCCCAGTGTCGTGAGAAGATCAGCGAGATGATCGGTGAAGCCGTCGTCGAAGATGACGATGCGCGCCGCGAAGGTCTGCTGACGCTGGCGGACCTTTGGGTCGAGGTCGCCGAGCGACGGAGGGAGGATGAAATGCCCTCCCCTTCCGGCCACTGCGACTAGGATTGCAGCCGGAAGGTCTCGGGCAGGCTGCGCTCGAAAGTCTTCGTCACGCCAGACATCTTGGCCGCCCGGGCGAAGGCAATCTTGGCCAGCGCCGTCGGATGCGGCGCCGACTGGATGCGCGGACGAGCGCCTGCCTTGCGAATGACGCCATTCGCATACAGCACGTCGGCGCGCATCAGGGCCGCCGGTGTCATGAATTCCACGCTCAGCGAGACGTTCAACATCGGCCCGTTTTCAATCCGGTGCGGAGCGTTCTGGCGCCATGTGACCATCTTGCCCGGCGTCAGATCGAACACCTCAGCCTCGGCGTCCATCTCGGGCCGGAACTCGAGCTGTTCGGCCGTTTCCTTGAGCACGACGCGTTCAAGCTGCTCATCGCTGACACAGGGTTCGGTGACCGGATAGACCCAGACCCGCTTCTGTCCACGCAACTGCCACAACGACACCAGCGGCACGTCTAGGTGATAAAAGACCTGAGCGTCGGCCGACGAGATCAGCATCCCCAGATCGCGCTTGAAGGTCTTGATGCCCGACT
>DASVTM010000097.1:0-2373 GCA_036387575.1 Brevundimonas sp. | reverse complement strand
CGCCGGGCACCGCCAAAACCTTCATGGCTCAGTGCTTCGCCCGGACCCTGAAGCTGGACTATGGCCGCATCCAGTTCACGCCCGACCTGATGCCGGGGGACATCATCGGCGCCAATCTGTTCAATTTCCAGACGTCCAGCTTCACCCTGACGCGCGGGCCGATCTTCTGCGAACTGCTGCTGGCCGACGAGATCAACCGGACGCCGCCCAAGACGCAGGCCGCCTTGCTGGAAGCCATGCAGGAGCGCCAGATCACTATCGACGGCGTGTCGCACCAACTGAGCGACCGCTTCACCGTCGTCGCCACCCAGAACCCGATCGAGCAGCAGGGCACCTATCCGCTGCCCGAGGCGCAGCTCGACCGGTTCCTGTTCAAACACGTGCTCGATTATCCGACGATCGAGCAGGAACGCGCCATCGTCTCGGCGCATGGCGCACGCTCGGGCCAGATGGATCCTGTCGCCCTTGGGGTTCAGGCCGTTGCAGACCGCGCGACCATCGACGCGGCCGTTGCGACCGTCGCCAATGTGCGCCTGACCGACGAGGTCATCGGCTATATCGTCGACCTGATCCGGGCGACACGCGACTCTGCCGACACCGACACCGGCGCTTCGCCTCGGGCCGGCGCCATGCTGGCGGTCGCGGCCCGCGCCCGCGCCGCTCTCGATGGTCGCGACTACGTCATTCCGGACGACGTGAAAGTGTTGGCAATGCCGACCCTGCGTCACCGCCTGCTGCTGTCACCGGCCGCTGAGATTGAGGGCCGGAAGGTGGATCAGGTGCTCAAGTCGCTGGTGGAACAGGTCGCGGCGCCCCGGTGATCTACCCCACCCGGCGAGCGGTTCTGGCGATAGCGGCGGGCTTGCCCGTGGCCATGGTGGTTGGCGTCCTGACGCCTGCCGGCTGGCTGATCGCGCCTGTCTGGATCGCCGTCGTGGGCCTGCTGCTCGGTCTCGACGCGTTGATGGGCGGATCGCGCACCGAACTGACGCTCGACACGCCCGCGACCCTTTTTCCCGCTGTCGCTCGACCGGCGCAGGCGGATTTCACCGTCCGGTTCGGTAAGGCCCGGTTCGGCTGGGGCGTCGCACCCTCCCACGCAGAGGCCGCGCTTGCGGCCGACAAGAGGCTGGGTTTCGCCGATCCAGTCGCCCACGCCAGAGTGCACGACGAGACGGTTCACTTCGTCTTCCCGTTCACGCCCGAGCGTCGCGGTGCAGCTCTGCTCCAGCGCCTGTGGATCCGCTGGACGGGTCCGATGGGGCTGACGTGGAAGCAGAAGATCTTTGAGCTCGATCAATCGACGCCCGTCACCACCGATTTGCAGTCTGTGCGCGACGACGCGGTGCGGCTGTTCGCCCGCGACGCCCTTTTCGGGGCCAAGACCCAGATCGAGTTGGGCGAAGGCTCGGAGTTCCAGGCCCTGCGCGATTTCCAACCCGGCATGGATCGCCGCGCCATCGACTGGAAGCAATCCGCCCGTCATTCGGCCCTGCTGGCCAAGGAATTCCGAACCGAGCGTAATCACCACGTCATCATGGCGCTGGACTGCGGTCGGGTGATGAGCGAGCCGGTCGGCGGCGCGCCCCGGATCGATCGCGCCATCAACGCCAGCCTGTTGTTGGCCTGGGCCTGTCTGAAGTCCGGCGACCGGGCGGGATTCTTCGCCTTCGATTCCATCCCCCGCCTCTCAACGGGCGTGGCGTCGGGTCTGGACGCCTTCCGTTCGCTGCAGCTGGTCGCTGGTCGCATCGACTATTCGACGCACGAAACCAATTACACCCTGGCCCTGACCACTCTGGCGGGCCAGCTCCGACGCCGCTCGCTGGTTGTCGTCTTCACCGATTTTACCGATTCAACCGCCGCCGAACTGATGCTCGACTCGCTGGGCCGGTTGCTGCGCCGCCATCTGGTGCTGTTCGTCGTTCTGCGCGACGAGGAGCTGGAGATGCTGACCGAGGTCGAGCCTGTGCAGGCCGAGGACGTCGCCCGCGCCGTGGTGGCCGGCGACCTGCTGCTTGAGCGCGACGCCGTCGTCACCCGTCTTCGCCGCATGGGTGTGCATATCGTCGACGCTCCCGCTGACCGCATCGGCCCGGCAGTCATCAACGCATACCTTGATCTGAAGCGGAGGGACCTGCTGTGACCGACGCCCTGCCTGCCGCGAGTTTGCTCAAGAGCCAGCGCTTTCGTCATGCGCGCGAAGACGACTGGAAGCGTCTCGAACGGCTGATGGAAAAGGCCGAGAAGGGTCAGGTCGGCAAGCTGACCGACGAGGAAATCCTCGCCGTGCCGGTGCTCTATCGCTCGACGCTGTCGGCCCTGTCGGTGGCGCGCGAGACCTCGCTGGATCTGGGGCTCATCGCCTATCTC
>DASVTM010000096.1:0-6338 GCA_036387575.1 Brevundimonas sp. | reverse complement strand
TATCAGGAGCCCGGCGCGACGCCGGTCCATGCCGTTCTGGAGCGCACGCGCGACGGTCACTGGCGGCATACCGCAGCGCTGCTCACGGCGCCGCGCTGAGACTTAGGGCCAGACAACGGAGGGGGGCATCGAGCTGAGGATCGACTCGACGTTGCCGCCGGTCTTGAGCCCGAACATCGTGCCCCGGTCGTAGAGCAGGTTGAACTCGACGTAGCGGCCCCGGCGGACCAGCTGTTCCTGACGCTCCTGCGCGGTCCAAGACTCGGTCATGCGACCGGACACAATGGCGGAATAGACATCGAGGAAGGCCGTGCCCACGTCGCGGGTGAAGGCGAAGTCGGCGTCGTGATCGCCACTGTCCTGATGGTCGTAGAAGATGCCGCCGACGCCACGCGGCTCGTTGCGGTGAGGCAGCCAGAAATACTCGTCGCACCAAGCCTTGAAGCGCGGGTGATAGCTTGGATCGTGGGCGTCGCAAGCGGCCTTCATGGCGGCGTGGAAGGCTATCGTGTCCGGCGCGTCCTGCGTCCGTTCGACATCGAGAACCGGAGTCAGATCGGCGCCGCCGCCGAACCAGCTTCTGGTCGTGGTGATGAAGCGGGTGTTCATATGCACCGCCGGAACACGCGGGCTCCAAGGGTGGGCGATCAGGCTGATGCCGGTGGCGAAGAAGCGGGGATCCTCGGAGGCGCCGGGAACGCCTTTGGCGTAGTCTGCGGGGAAGGTGCCGTGGACGGTCGAGCAGTGGACGCCGACCTTCTCGAACAGCCGGCCATGCATCATGCCCATGACGCCGCCGCCGCCTTTACTTCCGTCAGAATTGGCAGCGCGGTTCCAGGGCGTGCGGACGAAACGGCCGGGCTCGCCGGGGAAGAGCTCGGGGGGAGCCGCGTCCTCGAGGGCTTCGAAGCCCGCATGAATACGGTCCCGCAAGGCCTCGAACCAGGCGCGGGTCTCGGCCTTTTTGAGGGCCAGCGGGTCGGTGGTCACGTCGCTCATGCGTGGCTTGAACCACGGATGGGAGGGATCGTCACCGGTGCAAACTGTCCAAGGGTCAGTGACCCCGTCGAGCCGGTCAGATCAGGCGGCGCGCTTGATGTTGTTGGCTTCGTCGAGCAGCACGACGGTGGGCGACCACTGGCGGGCTTCTTCCTGCGGCATCTGGGCGTAAGTCACCACGATGACGAGGTCGTTCTTCTGAACCAGACGCGCTGCGGCGCCGTTGACGCCGATGACCTTCGACCCACGGGGAGCCTCGATGGCGTAAGTGGTGAAGCGTGCGCCGTTGGTGATGTTCAACACATCGACCTGTTCGTTCGGGAAGATGCCCGCAGCATCCAGCAGATCGCCGTCGATGGCGATCGAGCCTTCATAATCGAGATCGGCCTGTGTCACCGTAGCGCGGTGCAGTTTGGCCTTCATCAGCGTGACCAGCATTGGAGTGCGCGGTCCAGTCATGACGCGGGGCGTTAGGCCCCCGCTCGCAGGCGGTTGATATAGGGATTTCAAAGGGGGTCATCAATCGCCTTTGCTGCGCCGCAGCGACAACGTGTTTCTGATCGCGTCTTGCGAGACGTTCATTTGACGGTGACCTGATGGCCTCTATGGTTGACTTAGCGCCGCTCCCGGCACTGCGACGGATCGCCGCCCGCCCATGAAACAGTTCTTCCTGACAGTGCTCGGCGTCTTCGCTGGCCTGTTTCTGTTCCTGATCGTCGTCCCGATCGTGCTTGTCACGATGGCGGCCGCAGCGGTCTCGTCCAAGCCCACGACGACGGCGAATACGGTACTGGAACTCGATCTTCGCGACGGCATCAGCGATCAGGCCTCATCCAGCCCGTTCGCCGCGTTCAGCGGCTCGAGCCTTTCGGTGATGAAGATCGTGGATACGCTCGCCCAGGCCGAGAAGGACGAGCATGTCAAAGTCCTGCTGCTGCGTCTGCCCGAAGGCGGCGTGACTCCGGCATCCGCGGATGAAATCCGTCAGGCGATCCGGCGCTTCAGGGCGTCCGGCAAGCCGGTCATCGCCCATTCGCAGGGCTTCCAGCCGATCGGTACGGCTATCTCCAGCTATATGCTCGGCGCCTCTGCGTCTGAGCTGTGGATGCAAAACACCGCCAATTTTCAGGTCACGGGCTTCTCGTCCGACACGATGTTCCTCGGCCGGGCGTTCGAGAAATATGGCGTCCGGGCCGATTTCGAGCAGCGCTACGAGTACAAGAACGCCGTCAACCAGTACACGCAGTCCGATTTCACCGAGCCCCATCGCGAGGCGATGACGGCGTGGATGACCTCGGTCTATGAGAACGCCGTCGGCAGCGCCGCGCAGGATCGCAAGATCGCACCCGCTGCGCTGAAGGCGACCATCGAAGCCGGCCCCTATTCCGCCGAGCAGGCTCTGTCGCTGAAGCTGATCGACAAGATCGGTCAGGCCGAAGAGGCCGAGATCGAGGCCAAGCGCCGGGCGGGTTCCAACTCCGACATCGTCGAGTTCGGCGACTACGCCTCGAGCCAGGGCGAGCGCGAGGGCTCCGGCGCGAATGCGATCGCGATCGTCGGCGCCGAGGGCGACATCGTCACCGGACGCGGCGGCGGGAGCGGCTTCGGCACAAGCTCGTCGATTCATTCCGACGACACGGCCAAGGCCATCTACGACGCCATCAAGGACAAGGACGTGAAGGCCATCGTCTTTCGCGTCTCCTCGCCCGGCGGATCGCCCGAGGCGTCCGAACAGATACTGGCCGCCGTCCGCGCGGCCCGTGCCGCGGGCAAGCCGGTCGTGGTGTCGATGGGTTCCTATGCGGCATCTGGCGGCTACTGGATCAGCTCCGAGGCCGACTGGATCGTGGCCCAGCCCTCGACCATTACGGGCTCGATTGGCGTGTTCGGCGGCAAGTTCGTGCTGGCTCCGGCACTGGCGCGGTTCGGTGTCGACCTGAAGGAAATCTCGGTCGGCGGCGAGTATTCCGACGCCTTCTCTCCGACCCAGCCGTTCACGGCCAGCCAGCGTGCTGCCTTCTCAGCCTCGATGGACAAGACCTATGAGGAGTTCGTCCAGCGGGTCTCAACCGGCCGCCACCTCCCCGTCACGCGCGTTCGCGAGATCGCACGTGGTCGGGTCTGGACCGGGGCGCAGGCTCTTCCCCTAGGTCTGGTCGACCAATTGGGCGGCGTGACCGAAGCCATCTACAAGGCACGTGAACTCGCCAAAATCCCGGCGACCCAATCGGTGCGCTACAAACGCTATCCTGAAAATGAGTCTCCGTGGGAGGCGCTCTCGTCGGTGTTCGGCGTGTCCAGCGAAGCGGCGCATGCCCTGATCGCCATCGGCGGGGTCATGTCCGACCCTCAGGCCGAGGCGCTCATCCGGTCGGTCGAAACGGATCGGATGCGCAGCCGTGGCGCCGTGGTGATGGCCGACCAACCGTTGGACTGAGTTCAAATGCACCAAAGTCTGGTGCGTCACACAGCCCTGTGAGGGTGTTGGTCATTGACGGTTCATCTGTATGGACCGACATTGAGGTTCAGGCGTTCCACGGAGCGCTCTGAAAGGGAATAGAATGACCCAGAACCGCTTTGCATCGCTCGGCTTCAATGAACGCCGCCGGAATTCAGGTGGCGGTCTGCTCGCGCCGTTGATGTGGCTGGCGGGTCTCGTGGCGACGATCGCGGCTCTGGCGGTCGGCGCTGTGCTGGCCGTGTTCACAGCCGCCGCCGTTGCAGTCATCGCGCTGGTCGCCAGCGTGCTGGTCTTCTTCGCCGGTCTGGCTATGAGAGCGCGCCGCAAGGTGACCGTTCGCACCCGTCGTGGCGACGATGTTCTGGAAGCCCGCAAGGTCGGAGAGACCTGGGTTACCTACGGCTGGGAGCGTCAGGGCCACTAGCTCTTCGCAGCCTCATGAGTCTGATCTTCGAAGACGCGCCTTCACCTAATTTCGATGTCCGCCGCGGCCTGCCGGACATGCTGGTCCTTCACTATACCGGCATGGCCAGTGGTGAGGCCGCCCTGGCGCGTTTGCGCGACCCCAGCGCCAAGGTTTCGGCTCACTATCTGGTGGAAGAGGACGGACGAATCTTTGCCCTCGTCCCTGAAGAACGCCGAGCCTGGCATGCGGGACGCGGCGTCTGGCAGGGCGAGACCGATATCAACACCGCCTCCATCGGCATCGAGATCGTCAATCCCGGCCACGAATTCGGCTATCGCGCCTTTCCCGACGCCCAGATCGAGGCGGTTATCGCCCTGACGGCCGACATCCGGTCGCGCTGGTGCATCACCGACGCCCGCATCATCGCGCATTCCGACATGGCGCCGAAGCGCAAGCACGATCCCGGAGAACTGTTTCCCTGGAAGCGGCTGGCGCAGGCCGGTCATGGGTTGTGGTTCGAGCCCGCGCTCGAACGGATCGCAGCGCTCGGTGGGTTCCTGCAGGTCGGGGACGAGGGGATCGGGGTCGTGGTGCTGCGGGCCGGTCTGCATCGGCTGGGGTACGGGCTGCAGCCCGGGTCGACGTACGACGACGAGACTGCGATGACGGTGAAAGCGTTTCAGCGCCACTGGCGGCAGCATCGCGTCGATGGTGTCGCCGACGGAGAAACTCGCGCGACGCTGATGGGCGTGCTGCAGCTGGCGACCGCTGAGAGCGTCACGGGTGTGCTGAATTAGCCGTCGACCCGGTTCTGGTAAGGGCCGAAGATGCGGAGAACCTCAACGCGACGCTCATGTTCGAGAACACGGTAGACTATACGATAGCCTTCGACCGTACGCTCCCGATGCTGCGAATGGTCACTCGATGGCCACCTCAGCGGTGAGCTTTCAAGATCAAGCAGGGCTTCGGTGATGTTCCCGTATCGCGCTCTGCCTCGGAGACCGCTTCCTGGCTGAGTAAGCCAAAGCCTCGCCGCCTCGAGATCAGATCGCGATTTGCCGAGAAGGCGGAGTCGAAACTTCACGCCTCACGGTCAGCGCTCGACCTCGCCCACGCCAGTTCGTCCTTGAGCCAGCGGATCGCCTCGTCACCTTCGATATAGTTTCCGGCGACGAGATCGGCTTCGGCTTCAGCGAGCCGTTCTCGTTCCCAAGCCAGACGATGCTCCCGCGCTACCGGGTCTTCGGCGTTGGAAGTCTGGGGCAGGGGTTGAGCCATGTGGAACACTACCACAGCCGAGGGGCGTCAGACAGAACGTTGACGCAGGCGGGTCGAACGGTCACTAACGCCCCCGTCAGACGGCCGGGCGGTCGCGGCGGAGCTTGCTTCGTCGAGGAAAGTCCGGGCTCCACGGTGAAAAGGCGGCGGGTAACGCCCGCCCGGGGCGACCCGAGGGATAGCGCCACAGAAAGCAAACCGCCTGCGTCTCGACGCAGGGAAGGGTGAAAGGGTGGGGTAAGAGCCCACCGCGTGCCTGGCAACAGGGACGGCATGGCAAGCCCCGCCTGGAGCAAGACCGAATAGGGACGTCGCGCGAGGTTCGCTTCGCAGGGTTCACCGCCCGAGGCGTCCGGGTAGGTCGCGAGAACCGTCCAGCAATGGGCGGTCCAGAGGAATGATCGTCACCGCTCTCCGACCTCGGTCAGGGCGCGGGACAGAACCCGGCTTACAGGCCGTCTGACATTTTTTCCTGGCGTACCGCCTGCCGGCTGCTTGAGCCGGATGGTTGCCGGCTCCTCGGACATTTTGCGCGGACCCCGACCCGCAGCGTTCGGCGAGGAGCGGTCTGCCGACGATCCACACCTAACTTTGGCATGATCTGCACGGGTGCTGGACGACGCGTTGGGGTTGTTAGATGGCCTGCGTGGGCGTCGCCACCGGCCGTTGAATTTCTTCATTAATAAGGTGCGGAGGTCAGTGCATCACGGTGTCGGTCGAACCACCGCTACTGTCTTTGTTCCGTGTATGTTCTCTAGAGTAACTGCGCGACATCGCGATCACAGTCCGAACATGGTTAAAAAGTGGCTTCTAATCCCATTGAGGCCCATCTTATCCCATGTTATCCCAGTTACGTGAGCCGGGGGTGATCGCGCCTGACATTTGGGCGTTTGGCAGTTCAGGGGCGGGCCGAAAGGTCCGAATGGGACAAGAGCGTGTTTCTCGGAACCTATGAGAAGCAGCTGGACGGCAAACGCCGTCTCTTGATCCCGCAAGAATACCGCACGCCTGACAATGGCGCCGAACATGGCGTGTTCTGCTTCTTCTCCATCGCGTCTGACTGCCTCGAAGCGGGCGGCGACAAGCTGATGGCCGAGTACGTCTCGCGCATCGAAGCCCTGCCTTTCGGCAGCGACCGGCGCACGGCTCTCGAGGAAACCTTCTACGCCGGCCAGCGCGCGCTTTCGTACGACG
>DASVTM010000095.1:0-8689 GCA_036387575.1 Brevundimonas sp. | reverse complement strand
GACGAAGGCCCGCTGTTCGGCCGTGCTGGCCCGCGCTTCAAAGTCTCGCGCCATCTTGTCGAATTTGGCGACCTGGTCTTTCAGATCGACGACGAGGGACTCCAGCTGCTCGCGTCTGGCGGTCGCGTCGTTCATCTCCTTCTCGACGGCGGCCTTCTGCTTGAGCTGGACGCTCAGAGCCTTCTCGCTGATGGACGTCGCCGCAACATTGTCCCGGATGATGCCGTCGTAGGTGCTGGCGACGGCCAGCAGCTCGTCTCGAATCCTGAGCGCCTGCGTCTTGATTTCGGTGGCGAGCCTGAGGAGGTCGGTGCTGACAAACCGCTTGAGGTCGGCCTCGCTGTCGGACTCTTTCGCGTCCAGCCATTCAAAGAAGACATCGTCGAGGGAGTTCACGATGATGTTGGCGACGCGCATGGCCCCCTTCATCGTTCGCTCGCTGTCCTGCTGCGCCGTGATGACCTTGTTCATCAAGGCGCTAATGGTGTTGCGGACGTCGCCTTCCATCTGGGGCGTCGTGTTGTAGGCGATGTAGAGCAGGTCGATGGCGTTGTCGGTGTCTGTCCTAGCGCGCTCGACGTCGTACGTGCCCTGGATTTTCTGGACGTAGGATTTGACGATGGCCGCCTCCGGCCCTGGCAGGGCTAGCGGACTGACGCCCCGGATACGGTCCACACCGGACCGGATGTCCGCGGCGATCTGCGCGTTGCGGCTTTCGAACTCCAACACTTGGGCCATGATCGTCGTCTCCTGTGCCCGCGCCCGGTTGCCGGGCGGGGCGGTTTTCAATGGGTGGAACAGGCTTGCTTCAGGTCCTCGGGCAGGATGGCGCTGGCGGCGCTGACAGCAGCCGGCGAGCGCGATACGAGGTCTTCGATGTTTGAGGAGAGACGGATGATCTCCCGGGCGCGCGGTGAACCGGCAGTCACGGCGTCCGCATGCTCAAGCAGGCTCGCAAAGTCATCCAGGAGCGTGTTGTAGCTCTGGATCATCACATGAAGGTCGGCGATCGTCGCCTTGACCTGCACGATTTGAGCCTCAATCTGCGGTATTGCTTTCTGACTGGCCGCGATCTGACGCTCGGCCTCCGTCAAGGCCGTGTGGCTGGCGGCGAGACGCCGCTCCGCGTCCAGCATGCCGTTTCGCCTGCTCTCGAGCCTCGCCTCGATCCCGCCGATCTCCGCCTGAACGTTTCTCATCCAGCCAAGATCCCGAACGGCCTGGTCGCCCCAATCGCAGAGGAAAGCGAGAAATGTCATGGCGCGCCGACATTCCTGGAGCCTGCGGTCCTGTTCCTGCCGTTCGGCGATGGCCGACTGGAGATCCCGTTGCTTCTCATCGAGATTTCGCTGCTCGGCCAAGGCGATCGACGAGAACTGTCCCCTCTCTTCGTTGAGCCGGATCAGCTCAACATCAAGGGCCCGCTCAAGACGCAGGTTGTCGGCAAGGGCGGTCTCCAGCTGGCTGCTGCGTCGTTGCAATCCGTCGTTGTATAATGTCACGCACGCCTCGCTCTTGCCGACGACAGTTTGCGCCTGCCGGGCATGAACGACCTGTTGGTTGAATGCAGACATCTGCTCCGGCGTCAGGGCGACGGTCTGCGCGCCCGCGGTGTCCGGCATGGCCGTCCCCACCCCGGTGGCGATCAACGACACCAAAAACAGCAAACGAGCGCCCATCGTCTTCCCTCCCGCGCCGGCGAACCGCAACCCGAAACCGGGTGCTGGTGAGGGGGCTCCTGCCCAAGGGTTTCCGCCCCTCTATTGTCGTCGGTATCAGGAAGATCCGGGAAGGCGAGCGCCTGCCCAACAAACGCGATGAAGCGTCAAGTATCTGAGACGTGCGGACCAATTCCCCGCCGCGCCGTTCTGGCAAGCCTGCCTTCCAGGGCTGGCCGCGCCAGTCACGCCTACCGATTGGAACACTCGCCTGTCGGGCGCAGCAGCCGCATCCAGCTGGCGAACCCTGAAGCGTCAACCGACCCGTCAGCATTGGTGGACACGGGGGCGGATCCGCGCCGACGCGCTTCGCGAGGGGATATTCCAAACGCCTCCCGAAATGTGCGGGCGAAGGCGGAGTCGCTGGTGAAACCCCACCGACGGGCGATCTCGCCGATCCGCTCGCGTTGCAGCGGATCGGCCAACTGCAGCGCGGCTCCGGTCAACCTCCGCCGTCGGATCAGGTTCGCAACACCTCCTGAAGACAGGCACGCGCGGTACAGGCTGGCGCGCGACATCCCCAGGCTCCTCGCGATCCTGACCGCATCGAGTTTGGGATCACCAATATGCGCGTCTACATATTGGCCGATCCTGCGCAGATCGGAGGGCTGACCACAGACTGTTTGGCGGTCGGGCCCCGCTGGCTGGCCGGCCAGCACGGCGCCCGCAAGAGCGACGGTCGCGCCCGCCGCCAGCATGGCCTCGCCGACGCTCAACAAGCCGGCCCGCTGTGTCAGGGACAAGAGGTAGTCTCCAAGGAGGTCGGTCAGCGGATGGCCGGAGGCGAGCACGACCCCGTGCATCTGGCTTCGGTCCGGCAGAAAGGCCCTTAACTCGCCACGGGGAAACAGGAGGCTGACGTTGCCGAAACAGCTGCTGGATGTCTCGATAGTGTCGCTCAAGTCAAAGACGCAAATGTCTCCCGCAGCGACGCAGACCGAACTCGTACCCGCGGAGCCGACGAAGCCGCCTTCAAAATATAGCTGAACCAGAATGTGATCGAGTCCGCTGGTCGCCACGAGCGCCGGTGACCGCCTGAAGATCAGGGGGGTCCCCGGAATACACCGAGCATCATGTTTCCGAGGTGCCAACTCACAGCGTCCAGTGCGACGGCGTCTTCGCGGCTTGTCAGTTCGACCGAAAAGACATCCTGAACGGCGATCCGGAACTGCTTCAGAGCCGCCTCCGGCCCAAGGTCTGAACCGTTGATCCGGAATGAGGGTACGGAGGTCGCATCCTTTGGCCCACAGACCGAGCTCACGCGTGAGGAACGACCGCAACGATCAACCGGTACTGTGGCAAAATCATTGAAACGGAGCGGGACTGGCGGCGACTCCATCACCGCTTCTCAATACACGCCTGAGGCGCATGAATCAACTTTAACGCGAATACGGTTGAGGGGCCGATCCAACCGTTCGCAATCAGATCACCCCGGCGGGGACACCTGTAATCCCGCCAGCGGCTAGCATCTGACCGCCTTGATCAGCCGGGCGAACGTGAAAGCCGTCGTTCCCGGCGCTGACTTCGCGACGAAAAGGGTTGGCCTCTTCGCGGCATGCCTTGAAAAATGTTGGTTTCACGACTCAGGAACCAACGGCGTCGCGCAAGGGTTTGCCAGCGATCTTAGGAGTTTAGGTGCTCCGGATCAGGTCAGGAGCTGATCTGACAGCCGTCAGTGCGAGCATCTCGTCCCGATAGGGAACGGGGCGGCGCCGGAGGCTCTATCGTCCGGGACGCATTCAGCGATCGCCCGGTAACTCGGAGAGAGACGCTTGCGCGAAATCACATCCGGCGATTTGTTGCGGCGTCTTCAGAGGTTGGCGCCGCTCGATCCGGTCGCCGAGGATCTTGTCGCAGGTATGGTCCGGCCGGGGACGCCTCATCCCGCCGGGGCTGTCCTGTTGCAACAGGGTGAGGCCGTCCGCGGTCCCCATCTCCTCACCTCCGGATGGGCGTGGCGAACCCGTACCCTGCCAAGCGGTCGCCAGCAGGTCTTCGCCATCGTCCTTCCCGGAGACTTCATGGGTCTGCGCTGGCGTCCCAATCCGAGGGCTTTGTCTTCGACCGTAGCTGTGACTTCGGTCCAGACCTGTGAGGTAGCGGCATTGCAGACCGTCATGGGTCGCAAAGGCGAAACTCACAGAGGCCTGTGGGAGGCGCTGACCCTGGTCTCCCGCCACGATGAGATGCGCCTTCTCGATCAGGTGGTTCGTTTAGGCCAGCAATCGGCGATCGAGCGCGTCTCCAGTCTCATGCTCGAACTCCACAGCCGGTTGTCGGTGGTGGGCCTGACGGACGACTACAGTTTCCAGATGCCCCTGACCCAGGAACATCTTGCTGTGACCTTGGGGATGAGTCTGGTCCATGTGAACAGAACGGTCCAACTGCTCCGCAAGGAAGGGCTTGCCGAAATCGGAAGCGGTCGGGCCACGCTTCTCGAACCCGACCGGTTGCGTTCGATGGCGAGTTTCGACGCCACGGCCAAGGCCTACGCCGAGGCTGTCTAGGCGGCAGGGATCAAAAGCGGGCGCCGCGCATTATCGTCTCGCCAGATGCCTCATTTCCACAAGGCACCTCCATGTCCGACACATCTGGCGATCCGCTTCACCGTTCCGACGCCCGAACCGCGCCCTCGGGCGCCCAGCAGGCCGATCTCGCCCCGGTCAGTGATCAGCCCGACGAGCACTGGGAGCAACAGGCCGCGCGACACGACGCCGAGGAGCCGGTCGCTCCTTCAACGGATCCCATGGGCTCCCAGCCCCAACCGGATCCAGCCGATGGCGTCGGATCGGGGACAGCCCCTCACCTGGGCACATCCACTGGTCAGGGAGAACCCACCCCGGCAGCCGCAGGCCCAGCCGCACCGCCGGCAGGTCTCCCGGCGGGGACGTATCCCGGAACCGTGCCCACCGGGCCGCAGCCGGCTGACCGGGGCTCGACGGAGGAGGCGTCTACCCGGGCGGATCTTGATCAAGACTTACAGCTGACGATCGCCGGGGAAATGGGCTGGAGCGACGCTGGCGGTGATCATGTTCGATCGAGTGAAATCTCCGTCGGCTTGTCACAGGCGACCAGCCTTGGGGGTTCGATGCCCGCCACGACGGTCGGGGACAGCTCGGGATCGACACTTTCGCACGTAGAGCAATTCGTCGGGCTGCCTGACGCCGAAACGGGCCTGACCCAGTTCGTCGCTGCCGCTCAAGGGGCCGTCGCCGGTGGGCAGGACTCCCTGATTGATCCTGCGCTCGATCAGATCTCGGCCACGTCTTCTCTCGTTGAGGGGGCTCTCGCACCGGCTCTGGCGTCAGCATCGTATCCGGCCCTGACCGCAGCAGCGGTAACAGGCGCGCTCGCTGACGGGCTCGGCCAAACCGCCGCCGACATCGGCGGATTGACAGCTGGCGCACTCGCTCCTGTCTCGACCGCCATCGAGGCTGCGGTTCCGGGCGCTGACCTTGTCTCGTCCATCGCGTCTCAGACTGACCCGGACCTGGGGGCGATTACGGATATTCCCGCAGTCTTCGATGAACCTGCAGGAAACATCCCTGAAGCAGGCGCGGCGCCGGGGCTTTTGGCGGCCCTGTTCACGCCCCACAACGACACTGCGGACACGAGTGCGCCTGTTGGCCACGAGCAGTCGCCCGAGCTGGCGACCGATCTGGCGCCCGATCTAGACCTGGGCGGATTTCTGAGGACGACGGATGATCACGTCGACCTCGGCCATATCGGGCTCTAGACCATTTGACGTGAACAAATGATATAGTCATTTAAATATAATGGCTTAGCTGAAACTTACGTTCTGCATCTCCGTTTAATATTGGCGAGCCCGGACATTACATACATCTGTCAAAACCCGGCGCATCGCAAACAACAACAGGAGATGTACTATGGGTATTCTGAGCAATGTTCTTGGCGGCGACCAAGACTCCAGCAGCAACAGCGATTCCAGCGCCGCCGGCGTGCTGCAATCCGCGACCGATCTAGGCGTTAGCTACGAAGCTAACAGCTCGGACATGAACGAAGACGGCGAGACCACAAGCTCGCACGACGACGGCGCCTTCGGCACCGATCTGAACACCGGCAACCTGCTCGGCGGCGCCTCGGACAGTTCGTCCGATAGCTCGACGGATTCCGACGGCGGTTCATTCTGATCCGACGCCATTGTGAGGGAGGCGGCACTGCCGCCTCCCATCGCTTTCTGTTCTGACGGGAGGAACCGTGCCTGAGCCGACCACGGCCCCCAAGGACGAGTTTGCCAATGCCCTGAGCGCCTGCCTTCCGCTGTTCTGGACTGCGGTCGCATTTGGAGGCGGGGTAAACCTGCTGTTCCTGGCCTCCCCCCTGTTCATGTTGCAAATCTATAATCGGGTTATCCCGAGCGGCAGTATCAGCACCCTCGTGGGCCTTGCGTTTGCACTGATCATTGCCTTGGTGACCATGGCCTGTCTGGACGCTGTGCGCTCTCGAGTTCTGATCCGCGCTGCGGCGCGGCTTGACCGGCTCCTTGCTCCCCGGGTCTTCCAGGCCATGACGGATCTGTCCCTGCGGACCGGGGCCAATACCCGCAACGCGCAGGCCTTGCGCGACCTCGACACGTTCCGCTCCGCCATGGCTGGTCCGGCGGCGCAGCTCTTTTTCGACGTACCCTGGTCACCCCTGTTCATCATTCTTCTGTTTCTGCTGCATCCGCTGCTGGGCCTGATCGGCCTCTTGGGAGCTTTGATGCTGCTGGGACTCGCGTTTCTCAACGACGCCCTGACCCGTGAAGATGCGGCTGGAGCGAGCGCTGCCGCCGGGCGCAGCTATGGGTTCGCCGACAGCATCGTCCGCTTCTCCGATCCGGTGCACGCCATGGGCATGAACGACGCCTTGCAGGTGCGCTGGCGCATCGACCGCGACAATATGATGGGAAAGCAGAGTGCGGGCTCCGACCGCAGCGCGGACATGTCGGCTTTCATTCGCTTCAGTCGCCTGCTCTTGCAAAGCGCCATGCTGGGGGTGGGCGCCTGGCTCGTAATCGAGGGGCAGATGCTGCCGGCCAGTATCTTCGCCTCAAGTCTCCTGCTGGGCCGTGCCTTGTCGCCTCTTGAGCAGGCCGTGGTAGGCTGGCGCCAGATGGCGATCGCCCTGAACGCGGGCCGAAACGTCCAGCGGGTCCTGAACGCCGCTCCGCCCCAGCCCCAGCGACTGCGGGTCCCACCCAAGGCGGGCGGCGTAATCCTCGAACGCGTTGTGTTCGTACCGCTAGGCGCACCCAAACCGTCCCTGCTGGACATAGACCTGATGATCGAGGCTGGTGAAACCGTAGGTGTGGTCGGCGCGAGTGGCGCCGGCAAGAGCTGTCTGGCGCGGCTCCTGGTTGCGGCCTCGCTTCCGACCCGGGGCAAGGCGGCTATCGCCGGGATCTCGACCAACAAGTGGACGGCGGACGCCCTGGCACGCCACGTGGGCTTCCTGCCCCAGAATGTCGGCCTGTTCCCGGGCACGATCCGCGACAATATCAGTCGCTTCCTCGACGCCGACGATCAGGCCGTCGTGCAGGCGGCCAGACGGGCGCGGGTCCATGACATGATCATGGATCTCCCGGACGGTTACGAAACCGGGATCGGAGACGGGGGAGCCGGGCTTTCAGGCGGCCAACGGCAACGGATCGCGCTCGCCCGTGCCCTCTTCGGCTCGCCTCGCCTGCTCGTTCTCGACGAACCGAACGCCCACCTCGACGCCGAAGGCGAGGAAGCGTTGAGCGACAGCCTCAAGGCTCTCAAGCAGACGGGATCGACGATCGTCATCGTGGCCCATCGACTGAACCCACTGGCACAGGTCGACCGGCTGCTGTTCCTCAAGAACGGTCGGCTGGAGATGGACGGACCCCGCCAGACCGTCATCGATCAGGTCCCGACGGAGGTCGTCGAACATTTTGCCCAGCCAGCGGCGTGAGGCCGAGATGAAACTGGACCTTAATCCCCAGAAGATCGTCCGGCGTATCCCCGTCGAGTGGCTTGATAAATATCAGAAGGGCGTCTCGGGGCCGTCGGGCGCGCTCGACGATTCCCGAAAACTTGTCCGTTTCGGCCTGATCGTCCTGGTCGGCTTCTTCGGCGTATTGATCGTTTGGGCCGCGCTCGCCCCGTTAAACGGAGCTGCAGTGGCCAGCGGGATCGTGACGGTGTCCGGCAATCGCCAAAGCCTGCAGACCCTCAACGGCGGCGTCGTCGAGGCCGTCCTGGTCAGGGAAGGCGAAACGGTGAAGGCCGGACAAGTCCTGATCCGGATGAACGGAATAGCGGCCGGCGGAAAATATCGACAGACCCAGGCCCAGAGAGATGCTTTGCGCGCGGCGGAAGCGAGGCTGCTGGCCGAACGCGACAACGCCTCCGAAATACAGGTCCCGCAAGAACTTCGTACGCGTCAGTTTGAGCCGGCCGTTTCCCAGGCTTTGGCAAATCAGCGCGCTCTTTTCGACAGCCGCAAGAAGGTGTTCGATGCCGATCGAGGCATCTACGACGCGCGTGTCCAGCAGGCGCGCAGCGAAGTGAACAGTCCGTCCGAACAGCTACGGTACGTCCGCGAACAGGTCGCCGGCATGCGGACCCTCTACCGCAAAGGTTTCGCGCCCAAGAGCACGCTGTTCGAGCTTGAGCGGCTTCGGGTCGAGCTTGAGGCCCAGGCAGTAGCAGGCGGGGCAAAGGTCGCGGAAGCGCAACTGCTCGCCGCCAGGGCGGAGCAGGAACGCGTCGGTGAGGTCGTCGAACAGCTTCGCCTCGTTCAGGATCAATTGCAGCAGGTCGATCCCGATCTGGCCGTTGCTCGATACAACGCAGAGCGCAACGTGGTGCGGGCTCCCCTCGCCGGCGCGGTCGTAGATCTTGCCCGGGTCGCACCGGGCTCCATAATCGGCTCCGGCGAAAAGGTTATGGATATTTTGCCGAGCGGCCGGGGATTGATCGTCGAAGCCAAAATCAAGCCCGAAG
>DASVTM010000094.1:0-21519 GCA_036387575.1 Brevundimonas sp. | reverse complement strand
TGAATACCGTGTCGCCGCCCAGTATGCCTCTCGGGGAGGTCAACCGCGCCCGCGAGATGGAGGTGTTCGCTCGCGTCGTGGATGCAGGCGGCTTCTCGGCGGCGGCGCGCGACCTGCGGCTCAGCCCGTCGGCGGTGTCGAAACTGGTGTCACGGCTGGAGGCCCGCATAGGCGCACGGCTGCTCAACCGCACGACCAGGAAGCTGATCCTGACGCCGGAGGGGGCGGCGTTTCACGAACAGGCGCGGCGCATCCTTGCCGACATGGATGAGGCCGAGCGTGCTGCGGCGGGCGGCGCGGTGCCGCGCGGTCGGGTGCGGGTCAGCGCGACGGTCGCCTTCGGTCTGCACTGCCTCGTGCCCATCGTCCCGGCCTTCAGTGCTCGCTATCCCGAGGTGGTCCTCGATCTCAACCTGACCGACGCCGTCATCGACCTGATGGACCAGCGCGCCGACGTCGCCATCCGGGTCGGCAAGCTGTCGGGCGGGACCCTGATGGCGCGGAAGCTGGGGACCAGCCGCACCATCGCCCTCGCCTCGCCCGCCTATCTGGCCCGCTACGGCACGCCGCGCGACCTGACCGAACTCGCCGGTCACAACCTGATCAGCTTCAACTTTGTGCGCCAGCGGACCGATTGGCCGTTCCTCAATCCCGACGGCTCGATTAGCGGCTTCCCGGCGCGCGGCAACGTCACCGCCGGTGACGGCGAGACGGCCCGGGCGCTGGCTTTGGCGGATGCAGGCATAGTCCGGCTCGCCCACTATCATGTCGCCGAGGACATTGAGGCGGGACGGCTGGTCCCGATCCTCGAAGCCTTCGATCCCGGCGACCATGAGGACCTGCACGCCGTCTATGTCGGCGGTCGCGCCACCCTCCCGAGCCGCGTCCGCGCCTTCATCGACTATCTGGTCGAGACGGTCAGGCTGGACGGTTAGGCAGCCTTGCGCTCGGCGTCCGCCATCGCAGCGGCGCGCTTATCGGCCCACGGGATCAGCGTCGACTTGGGCCAGGCGACCAGCCACGAGCGGGCGACATACTCACCGGACTCGATCAGGGCGCGCCGTGTCGGCGATGTCGCTCCGGCCCGATCCGAGTGCACCTGTCCCGGTCCCTGATGGATGATGAAGGCGCCGCCCTTCAGCGGGTTGAGCCGCAGATACGCCATGCGTGGGCTGATCGTCTCCAGCGGCGGATCATAGAACCAGCTCGACCCGATCATGCCGGCCAACTCCGGACGGCGCTTGCAGATCGCCGCAGCGGAAGCCCAGGCCTGATCCCAGCCGGCTTCCGAGAAGTCGTCGGTGTGACGGCTCTCGGTGTGGACCTCGAGCCAGGGCTTCTTCCAGCCTTGGGCCTTCACATAGGCGATCAACTGGCTCCAGCCATAGCCGTCGCGACCGTTGCGGACGACCTGACCCGGCCCCATCGGCGACGACAGGTCGATGGTCTGGGTCCTCGCTCCCGGCACGCTCAGAACCAGCGCGAAGCGCACGTCCTTGGCCCAGTGATCGCGGTCGTAGGTGGCGCCCGTCTCGGCAGCCTCGCTCAGGAAGGCGGCCAGCTTGTCGAGCCAGAACGGATAGAACTGAAGCACCTCGAACGGCAGGTCGGCCTCGTTGACCCGCCCCGGCAGCTCCAGCACCCAGGTCGCGATCAGCGCGCGGCGTTGCGCATCCGTCGCGCCCTCGCCAAGCGCTTCATCGGCGGCGTGGCAAGGCAGGTCGAAGTTCCAGTGGCTGGCCGAAGCCTTGGCCGGGTAGACGGCCTCCACCGAAGCGATGTCGACCACCGCGCGCTCTGCGGCGCTGAGGCGGTCACGAACGGCATTGAAGGCCGCGACTTGGGCGGGAGAGAGCGTTTCCATCCACGCACCCTGACACACGGCGGTTGGCGAACCTTTAAGGCCTCCCCACATGCTTGACGGATGACGGCGAGGGCGCGGCGCGCTAAACCCCGCGACATCCCCAAAGGAGCCCACAGCATGACCGTCGCCGCCCGTATCGCCGAACTCGGCATCACCCTGCCCGAGCCCGCCAAGCCCGTCGCCAGCTATGTCTCCTTCGTCCAGAGTGGCGACCTCGTCTACATCTCGGGCCAGCTCTCGAACGACGCCTCGGGCGGGATCAAGGGCACCGTCGGCGTCGACGTCACCCCGGAACAGGCCCTCGCAGCCGCCCGCCTCTGCGCCATCAACCTGATCGCCCAGATCAGCGCCGCCGTCGATGGCGACCTCGAGCGCGTCGTGCGCATCGTCAAGCTGGGCGGCTTCGTTCAGGCCGGACCGGGCTTCACCGCCATCCCCGCCGTCATCAACGGTTGCTCGGACCTGATGGTCGAAGTCTTCGGTGACGCCGGCAAGCACGCCCGCTCGGCCGTCGGCGTCTATCAATTGCCCCTCGGCTTCGCCGTCGAAGTCGACGCCGTCGTGGAAGTCCGCTGAGCCCAAACTATACGATCCACGTTCATGACAGCCTCGCGGCCATCGGTCGCGAGGCTTGGGACGCCTGTGCCGAGCCGACCGGCGATCCGTTCGTCGCTTACGACTTCCTGCACGCCTGCGAGGCCTCGGGCAGTGCGGCGCCGCGTCAGGGCTGGGCGCCGCGCCACCTGTCCCTGCGCGACGAGAACGACGACGTCCTCGGCGTCATGCCCCTCTATCTGAAGGGCAACAGCCAGGGCGAATACGTCTTCGACCACAGCTGGGCCGACGCCTATGAGCGCGCCGGCGGACGCTACTATCCCAAGCTGCTAGGCGCCGTGCCCTTCACCCCGGCGACCGGCCCGCGCTTCCTCAACGCGCCCGGCACTGACGCCGCCACCGTCCGGCAAGCCCTGATCCAGGGTGCGCTCGGCCTGACCGAGCAGACCGGCGTCTCGTCCCTGCACGTCAACTTCCCGCTTGAGGCCGAGTGGGAGGCGATGGGCGAGCAGACGCTGCTGCTGCGGCAAGACATGCAGTTCATCTGGAGGAACGAGGGCTACCAGACCTTCGACGACTTCCTCGCTGCCCTGTCGGCCAACCGCCGCAAGACCATCCGCCGCGAGCGCCGCGATGCGCAAGGCCAGCTCGATATCCGCGTCCTGACGGGCGCCCAGATCACCGAAGATCACTGGGACGCCTTCTTCGCCTTCTACATGGACACGGGCTCGCGCAAGTGGGGCCAGCCCTATCTGACCCGCGACTTCTTCACCCGGGTCGGGGCCACGATGGCCGACCGGATCGCGCTGGTCATGGCGTTCCGGGACGACGCCCCGATCGCCGGAGCGCTCAACTTCATCGGCCGCGACGCCCTCTACGGCCGCCAGTGGGGCACGCTGGAGGACATCCCCTTCCTCCACTTCGAGCTCTGCTACTATCAGGCGATCCAGTTCGCCATCGAACGCGGCCTGTCCCGCGTCGAGGCCGGCGCTCAGGGCCAGCACAAGATCGCACGCGGCTACCTGCCCTCCCCCGTCTACTCCGCCCACTACATCGCCGACCCCGCGCTGAGGGCGCCAGTGGCCCGGTATCTGGAACAGGAACGCCCCGGCATCGCCGCCGAGATCATCGCCATGACGGATGAACTGTCGCCGTACAAGACGCCCTAGCCGATCCCCGCCAGCCTCGTCAGTTCGGCGACGTGCGCCCGGAACGCGGCGCGGCCCTCCCCGGTGAGCTTGAGCCAGGTGCGCTGACGCCCGCCCGCTGCGGCCTTCGAAACCGCGACGTAGCCCGCGTCTTCCAACTGCTTCACATGCTTGGACATGACCGAGTCGGAGACCCCGACGGCGTCACGAACCAATGCGAACTCGGCGGTGTCGGCGTCGGACAGGATGGCGCAGATCTGGAGGCGGCCCGGCGCATGGATGATGGCGTCGAAGACGGGCGCCCTCACGTGCGGTCCCGCGTCTCGGCCTGGAACACCCGCAACCACAGCCGCGACCCGACGCCCGCCACCAGGAAGGCCACGACCCCCAGCGGGATGCCCATCCACAAGCGGTGCGTCCGACCCGCCCACAGCGCCGCGAGCATCAGAACCACGAACACCGCGCCCATGCCGAACGCCACCCATCGCGCACGCTTGGGTGTCACGCCGCTGACGAACACGCCGGTCTTCTGCGCCCATTTGCGGGCCAGAACCGCGAACGCCACCGCACCGCCGGTCGAAGCCACCACGTTCAGCGGAAAGGGCAGCACCTGTCCGGCGACCATCACCGCCGCGATCGAGGAGTAGATCAGGTCGTAGGTCTTCGAGTTATGGGCCACCGCACCCGCGACGACGGTACGGGACTTGCGGATGGCTTCCAGCGCCTCGGCGGGAGTCTGTTGTGGATCGGTCATTGTTGAGCCCTCACTTTCCATACTGGAAAATGACGCTGACTTTCCACATCGTCAAGAGATAACTTTCCAGATTGGAAAGTTTATCGGAGAGCCCTGAACCACCGATCAACCAGCACCATCTCCGCCCGACGGGTGGCGGTGCGTTCGGCGTTGTCGGCGTCGACGCCCCACTGGCGTTCCTGAAAGTCTTCGTCGAGGCGGCTGAGATCGAAAGCCGCTTCTCCGGTCAGTGCGCCGCGCATCACCGCCAGCCCCAGTACCGCCGACCCCAGCAACGGCACGGCCGTCGCCAACGCCGTCAGGGCGAAGTCGTCGGCTTCCAGCGCCAGCGTCTTTACCCGGGCGATGGCCGCCGGGTCCTGTTCGCGATGGATGATGCCCTCGGTCGGCTCCAGCACGATGCCCAGTTCAGCCGCAGCCCAGTCGCGCCACGGCTCCCATGCCTTGGCCTGTTCGGCGACGAGGTTGGTCGGGTGTTCGGCCAGATAGCAGAGGGCATCCGAACCGGCGTAGGCGGCGATCTCCTCGGCGACCGGCTCGCGCGTCTGGCTGACCCGGTCGATGGCGGTGGCGGCGAGGCGCGTCGCCGGCATGGTCCCGGGCTCGATGAACTCGCCCTGAGCGTTCCATTCCTCCGCCACCAGTCGCGCGGCTGCCTCGGTCGGCAGGACGAACGGCGCATGGGCCGAGGTCTTGGGCGCACGGCCGTCGAGGACGACCTTCCAGCCATCGCCATCAGAGACGACATCGGCCGCCTTCCAGAAGCGTTTCAGCCGTTCCTCGGACTCGCGGAAGCCCTTCTTGGCGGCGACGCGGGGGTCCAGCGGCGGGATATGGCTCATCAGACAGTCTCGAAAGCGAAGGGCTCGAAGGCGGTGGGCTCAAATGTCAGTTCGGCGGCGAACCGGTTCAGGCTCGCCTCCAGATCGGCGAAGTCGGCGGCGACGTGACGGACATGCGCCGCACGCTGTTCCTCGACCGTGTGAAAGCCCCAGGCCACGCCGATGGCGGCGATCCCGGCGTTGCGGGCCATGGTCGCGTCATGGGCGGTGTCCCCGATCATCACGGCGGTTTCAGGCGTGCCCTCGCAGGCGAGGAGAGCGGCCAACAGCATGGCGGGATCGGGCTTCCCCGGACCGTCGGATGCGCAATGGCTGGACGAAAACAGCTCCGCCCACCCCGGACGCGCGAGGTTGCGCGAGATGCCCCGCCGGTTCTGGCCTGTCGCCAGCGACAAACGCCAGCCGTCGTCCTTCAGCCGCCAAAGCATCTCCATCGCGCCGTCGTACAGCGGCTCCTCGTGACCTGCGTCGAACATGCGCCGGAAGCTGGCCTGAAACGCCGCAACGAACTCGGCCAGCTCGGCCTCGGCCAGCGACGGCTCCAACGCTCGCATGGCGTCCATCAGCGACAGGCCGACGATCTGGCGCACCCGGTCATACTCAGGCTCGGGTAGGCCCAGATCGCGCGCTGCTTCCTTAGCCGCCTTGAAGATCGAGGCCCGGCTGTCGACCAGTGTGCCGTCGATGTCGAAGATAGCGAGAGGCTTGGGGTGAAGTCTGGAAGTCATGCAGGAACCACGTCGAAGGCGATCGTCAGTCGGGGTTCGGTCCCGCTGAAGGGAACCGTTCCGTGCCACATATAGGAAGGGAACAGCACCAGACGACCCGGGCTGGGCTTCTCGTAGTGTTCCGGTGGAAGGGGACGGACACCCTCGAATGCGGGAGCGCCGAACGCCAGCCAGCCCTCCTTGCCCTCGCCGTCCACCACCGACGGCAGGACGATATGGCAGGCCGAGGAGAGCCACCCTTTTGAGTGGAAATGAGGCGCGTGATAACCGCCGGGGTGGAGCCGCACCGACCAGCAACCGGCGATGCGGTAGTCGCCGGTGTTGCGGCTGCGCAGCGGATCGCTCCCCTGCCCCAGCATCGCCATGTGGCGTCGGACCGGGCCGTCAATGGCGGTGAAGAAGGCGCGGATGACGAGGTCGTCACTGTGGCGAAGATTGGCGCTGGTCTGGGTCCCGTGCCTGAGGCTCTGGCCGACAGGATGGGTGGTTAGTCCGTGCAATCCGGATAGCGCGGCGGCGAGGTCCGCAAGATAGGCTTCCAGCGTGTCCCATCCCTGCGGCGTGTCGATCTGATATCCGGCAATGACGGCGGGATAGTCGTCAGGCCCGAGCGCACGCGGATCGCCCGCCAACCGCCATGCGGTGTTGCGGAGAGCGAGCGCCTGTTGGTCGGTAGGCCGCTGTTCAAGGATCGGTTGCAGAAGCGCGAGAGCGGCTGCGGGTTCGTCGCGGGCCAGGTGGATCTCGACCAATTGTTGGATGGCTGCCGGATCGGCGGGAGCGCGCGCGATCGCCGCACGGGCATGCTTCAGGGCGCGATCGAGATCAAAGCTGAGCGCGGCATGGGCGGCTGCCAGTTCCAGCGCGCCCGTAGCGGCTATCGGCGCAGAGGTCAGGTCGTGATGGATCTGCTGGGGGGCCACTCCCGCGAACTTGTTGAGGCGTGCGCGGACGATGTGAAGATCGGCACGATCCGGGAAGGCGTCTATGGCGGCATCGAGCGGTGCACGAGCCTTGTCGCCATCGCCGGTGCGCATCCAGATGAGTTGGGACAGGTCCACCAGAGCGTCGAGGCTGTCGGGACGGCGGGCGAGAACCTCCCGGAAGGCGACCTCTGCCTCGTCGTAGCGATCCTGCCCCTGAAGCGCGCGCGCCAGCACCAGCCACGTCTCGGGCGCATCACCGCCGAGTGAGAAGACGCGATGCACAGCAGCCTCGGCCTCTACCACCCGGCCCATGTCACCGAGCCGCGCCGCGACATTGTGATGCCGAACCGCGACGTCTGGCCGGGCCTCGGCGTGGGCTATGTGGACAGCCAGCGCCTCGTCATGGCGGTCAGCCGCGACTAGCAACTGGGCCAGCATGGTGCGATGGCCCGCAACCTGATCGGCAGGCGCGGCTTGCAGCAGACTGATGGCTCCGATCAGGTCGCCGGCAACAGCGAGCGCCTGCGCACGGCCTGCCCTTTCCGGCCCCGACAGGTCGCCCGCCCTCGTCATCGGATGCGCTTGACCCCTTCGAAGGGATCGTAGTCGGCCTCGCCCTCGTCGAAACCAAAGTGGTTGAAGCCGGCGCGGAGCTCGGCGCTGATCGGGGCCTCGACGATGAGCTTGCCGCCCGCTGGATGGTCCAGCTCGATACGGCGGGCATGCAGCTGCAGCTTCAGCGGACCCGACAGTTCGTTCGAGCGCTCATCGCCATATTTGGGGTCGCCGAGGATCGGGTGACCGATGGCCTTCATATGGGCGCGCAGCTGGTGAGTTCGGCCAGTGAAGGGGCGGAGCGCCATCCACGACGCGCGTTGACCCGCATGGCTGATCAGGGCGAAAGCCGTTTCGGCCGGTTCGGCGCCGTTCTCCTTGGGATCGGCGGGACGCATGATCTCATAGTCGTTGATGCCCGACTTCTTGAGCGCCATGTCGATCTGGCCCGCATTAGGCTTGGGCATGCCGTGGACGATGGCCCAGTAGGTCTTCTTGGCCTGACGCCGGGCGAAGGCTCCGGACAGGCGCTTGGCGGCCTCGGGGCCTTTGCCGAGCAGCAGGACACCGGAGGTGTCGCGGTCGAGGCGGTGGACCAGACGCGGGCGATCCATGCCCTCGCCCCAGGCCGACAGCAGCCGGTCCACGTGGCGCGTCGTCTTCGTCCCGCCCTGCACCGCCAGACCGTGCGGCTTGTTCAGGGCGATGACCAGATCGTCCTCATAGATCACCATAGACTTCGCAAAGGCGATGTCGGCGGGCGTGAGCGCCATATGCTCGCCCGGCGCGCGGACGATGGGTTCGGGGATCGGCGGCACGCGCACGGCGGCGCCGGCGGTCAGGCGCCCCTCGGGCTTGATGCGGGCGCCGTCGACACGGATCTGGCCGCCACGCGCCATCTTCTGCACCTGGATGTTGGACAGGTGAGGCCAGCGCCGGCGGAACCAGCGGTCCAGCCGGATGCCGTCCTCGGCCTCGGCGACATAGAGGATCTGGGCCTCGGCGACGCCGACCGGCCCCTTTGGCGCGGGGGTTTCCGGGGCGTCTTCTCTGGGGTCGTAACTCACAATGCCGCTCCAAACGCTCGTCGCGCCATCAATAGTCCAAGGAAGAGAGCGGCGACGGCGACAACCACCGACACCGCGACATAGGCAACGGCCAGACCGATCTGGCGCCGCTCGATCATCTGGACCGTCTCCAGCGAAAAGGCCGAGAAGGTGGTGAACCCGCCGAGCACGCCGACAGCGGCGAAGACGCGAACGCTCTCCTGACCGGCGCCACCACGCGCAGCCAACCAGCCCGCGACCAGCCCCATGACAAGGCCGCCGACGATGTTGACGGTCAGGGTGCCGTAGGGCCAGGCCGAGCCGGGAAACAAACGTCCAGCCGCAAGCCCGACGCCGTAGCGCGCCGTGGAGCCGAGCGCTCCGCCGATGGCGACGAGAAGGAAGCGTGTCATGTTCCGGCGCTTATACCCGGATGTGCGCCAATGCGAAGCCGGGACACGCCTGCGCAGGGCCCAGGCGCCGTCTGAACGAAACGTCACTTGCGGCGGCATAGGGTTAACGGCGATACCCGAACAACGGCTCAGCTTCGCGTCGTGAGAGAACGTGGTCGGACCAGACCGCATTGTCTGACAGAGTTCCCGGTCATTCGCCGAAGGCCAAGCCGTCATCATGTCGCACGACGAACACTCCCACGCGCACGCCCCCCATTCGACCGGCGGCTCCGAACTGCCTACCGGGGTGGAGCCGATCCCGGCGTCTCAGGCCGCGCCCGCCGGAGAGCCGGCACTCGACATCCCACATGTCCGCACGGCGCCGCCCGCAACGCCGGCCCCTGCGCCGCGACCGCCGGTGTCCGATGACGGCATCCTGCGGCCCATTCAGGAGAGCGACTATTTCACGCTCGATCCTACCGCGATCCGGGTCATCTCAGCCAACATCGACGAGTATTTCAACCAGCCGCTGGATATGTTCCCGTTCTGGGAGAACGAGGGCAAGCCGGACCGCTTCCACGTCCTGTTCCGTCGCCAGATCGAGGAGCGGTTCCCGGTCGATGTCGATATCCGGGGCCGGATCTACGGCTATGGCCGGCGGGTGTTCGGCGCCCTTCGGCTCCACGTCGCGACCAAGCGGCTGACGCAGGGGTTGTCGATCGTCGGCTTCGGCATTCTGGCGCTACTCGGCCCGACCCTGTTCGAGGGCTGGACCGGCAGTCAGGCGGGCGGGCTCGGTCTCGCCGCCCTGTCGATGTTGATCGTGGTCGGGCTGTTCTTCGGTCTGTCGAGCGTGCTGTTCGTTCAGTACCGGTTCCGACTGGAGAACGATTCCTACGAGTTGTCGCGAGAAGTGGTTCAGCGCACCCGCGAGTTACAGAACCTGTTCACGAACGCCCGCGCCATGTCCGATCAGGCCGAGACCCAATTCAGTCAGGACGGCAAGGGCTGGGGCGAGCGCGCCCTGTTCCTGACGCGGCTGACGATGTGGATCGGCGCGCGGATGGAATACCTTGAGAAATTCACCCAGATGGAGCTCTGGCGGACCCGTCGCGAACGCTACTGGACGGGCTGGGTTGGAGGCATGTCGGTAAGCGCCGTGCTGGTCGTCGGGCTGCTGGTCATCGGCTTCTGGCCGGCGCCCGGCGCCGACGAGATCGGCTACCGGGTGCTGCAAGGCCTTGCGGCTGTGCTGGCGCTGGGCGTGTCCTGGCTGTCCTTCTACCGCTGGCAGACGCCGATGGCGGCGGTGAAGGACAAGCTCGGGGTCGAGGGCTGGGTGCGCTACGCCTCCCTCGACGTCGACAACACCGTCGGCGATCAGGTCCGCCGCGACAAGGAACGGCTGGTCGAGTACCGGGCGCTTACCCGGGGCCGCTAGTAGGCCCTGAGCGACCTTTGTATCTCGCGAGCGTCATAAGCCTCCGAGCGATCGGGGCGCGGCCCCTTGCCGAGCCGGACTTCGAGCGTAGTGGAGGTCGGGGACGGCCCGCTGAAGTTCAGACCGAGACCGACGCTGGTCCCTGACGAACGCCAGCCGCCGTAGTTCGACGAGCCGTAGCCGACGCCGAGGCTGGGCCGAACGCCGCCCGCGCTGTCGGGGCGTCCGTCGATGTAGCGCTGGGTGATCTCGAACCAGTCGTAGCCCTGTTCGGTGGTCAGTTGGGCGGCGCGCAGCAAGGCACGGTCGGCGACCGGGCCCGGAGCGCCGACGCCGTTATAGCTCACCCGGTAACGGTCGCTTTCGATCCGTTGCTCGGAAAAGCCCTGTCCGCCCGGTCCACGCTGAGGTCCGTAGGGCGCGAGGCTGGCGCAGGCCGCCAGGGCGGCTGTCGAGGCGACGATGGCAATGACGGTTAGGCGCTTCATGACGTAACATCCTGTTTGGAAACACAGCGTCAGGCGTGCGGGTTCGTTCCCGTTAGTCGGGCCTCAACCCCATCGCCGTGGCCAATGCCTGGAAGTCTTCGGGCGGCGGCGCCGAGACGGTCAAGCGGCCGCTTTCGGGATGGGGGAAATCCAACGAGGCCGCATGCAGCATCAGCCGCGACGCGGCCCTGCCAGCAGCCGTCAGCGCGCCGCCATATCTCTGGTCCCCGACGAGCGGCCGACCGATCGACGCCATGTGGACGCGGAGCTGGTGCATCCGGCCAGTCAGCGGTTCGAGTTCAACGAGGGCGCCGTCCTCCGACGAGGCGAGCGTGCGATAGCGGCTCTGCGATGCCTGGGCGCCCGGGGCGTCTTCGGCGACCACGCGCATATAGCTCTCGCGCCCGATCTCCTGACGCAGCAGCGGTGCGTCGATGCGGCCGGACGGCGGAGACGGCGCCGCCGACAGCAGGGCGAGATAGGTCTTGGTCAGCTTGCGCGCCTGAATGGCCTTGCCGAGGAAGCCGGCGGCGGGCTTGGTCTTGGCTGCGAGGATTACACCTGATGTGTCACGATCCAGCCGGTGCACCAACTCAGGCCGCTTGCCGTTCGAGCGGGCGAAGGCCCACAGCAGGTCGTCCAGCGTATGCGCCTGAATGCGACCGCCCTGACTGGAGAGGCCCGCCGGTTTGGCGAAGGCGATGACGTGGGCGTCCTCATGGATCACCCACGACCGAACGGCGGCGATCTCTTCAGGGCTTAGTGGTACAGGCTGGCGGAGAGTCACCCGACGTCCCTAGCCCATAGCAGACGCTGCGTCACATAGCTCTTTTCCTCTGCCGGCGGAGAGGGCTTGAGGCTCGCAGAGCGCAGGGATGCGCAAGCCAAAAGGGTGAGGGACAGCCCTCTCCGCAAATCCCGCCAGCAACCCCTCACCCTTTCGCGCAAGCTGATCGCCCGCGCCTGCGGGCGCTCAAGCCCTCTCCCACCGGGAGAGGGTAGAATCGGACATGGTTATTCCTCCGCTTCTGCCTGCATCCGCGCGCGCATCACAGCCCAGCGTTCGAGGCGGCCTTTGATCTTCTCCTCATGGCCCTCGCCCTTGGGCTTGTAGAAGGTGCGGCGTTCCATCTCGTCGGGGAAGAAGTTCGCGCCCGAAAAGCCTTCTTCGGTGTCGGGATCGTACTGGTAGCCCTTGCCGTAGCCGAGCGACTTCATCAGCTTGGTCGGCGCGTTGCGGATGTGCGCCGGGGGCATCAGCGAGCCGGTTTCGGCCGCCGCCTTCTTCGCCGCCTTGAAGGCTTCATAGACTCCGACGGACTTGGGCGCAGTGGCCAGATGGACCACGGCCTGGGCCAGCGCCAGTTCACCTTCCGGAGAGCCGAGGAAGTCGTAGGTGTCCTTGGCCGCATTGGCGACGAGGATCGACAACGGGTCCGCCTCGCCGATGTCCTCGACCGCCATCCGCACGATCCGGCGCGCCAGATACAGGGGATCCTCGCCCCCGTTCAGCATCCGCGCCAGCCAGTACAGCGCCGCATCCGGATCGGACCCCCGCACCGATTTATGCAGCGCGGATATGAGGTTGTAGTGTTCTTCTCTGCTCTTGTCGTAGGCGGGCGCGCGGCGCTGGAGGGTGCCGGCCAGCCCCTGAACGTCGAGCATGAGGTCTTCAGGCAACGCGAACAGCACCTCGGTCATCGTCAGCAGATACCGCCCGTCACCATCGGCCAGAGCCAGCAGAGCGTGACGCGCTTCGGGGGTCAGCGGAAGCGCCTTGCCCTCATGAGCCTCGGCCCGAAGCAACAGCTGATCGAGTGCGTCGTCGTCGAGCCGCTTGAGCACGAACACCTGGCTACGCGACAGCAGAGCGCCGTTCAGTTCGAACGACGGGTTCTCCGTCGTGGCCCCGACGAGGGTGACGATCCCCTCCTCCACGAACGGCAGGAAACCATCCTGTTGCGCACGATTGAAGCGATGGATTTCATCGACGAACAGCAGCGTCGACTGACCCGCGAGGCGACGCATCCGCGCCTGCTCGAACGCCTTCTTCAGGTCGGCCACGCCGGAGAAGACAGCGCTGATCTGCTGGAACTCATACCCCGCCGCCTTGGCCAGAAGCCGCGCGATGGTCGTCTTGCCCGTGCCGGGCGGGCCCCACAGGATCATCGAGCCCAGCCGCCCGGCTTCGATCATACGACGAATGGGACCCGTCGGACCGAGCAGATGATCCTGCCCCACGACTTCGTCCAGCGTGCGGGGGCGCAGGCGATCGGCGAGCGGCGCATCGGGAGGCAGTACGCCGGAAGCTTCGAAGAGATCGCTCATCGGCGTCCATACCCCCTTCGCCCTCGACGGGGGAAGGGCTCCAACGGGGGCGAGACCTAGCGAATGACGCCGGTAATACGGCGACCGTTGCGCTCGATCGTCAGCTGGATCGGGCCGTTGATAGCTTGAACATCGGCGATCGAGTTTACGGGCTGGCCGTTGACTGCGCGGATCAGATCGCCCCGGCGGAACGCATAGTTGCTCGCGCGTCCTTCGGCTCCGGTGATGATGATCCCGCGCGTGAAAGGGTCGGCGCCGAGGCTGTCGGCGAATGCAGGCGTCAGTGTCGCGACCTTGAGGCCCGCCAGCGGACCGCGCGCCAGCACTGTGCCCTGATCGCGATCGGCCTCACCCGGCAGCGCGGCGATGCGGGCAGTGACGGTCAGCGGACGGCCGTCGCGCAGCAGGCCCACGGCGACGGTTTCGTTGGGATTGTGGGTGCCGACGCGGAAGTTCAGCCCGCCCTGGTCGTTGATTTCCTGACCGCCGACGGTGGTGATGACGTCACCTTCCTTGATCCCGGCGCGGTCCCCTGGGCCGGACGAATAAACCTGAGTGACGACAAGACCCTGAGGCCGGGTCATCCCGAGGCTGCGGGCGATATCGGCGCTCACGCCCTCGCCCTTCACGCCCAGCCACGGGCGGACGACGCTGGTCGCGCCGCCGATGGCGCTATCGATGACGCGCTTGACCATGGAGGCCGGAACCGCGAAGCCAACGCCGGACGAGCCGCCTGAGCGCGAGAAGATTGCGGTGTTGATGCCGATCACGTCCCCGTCCATGTCGATCAGCGGTCCGCCGGAGTTGCCCGGGTTGATGGCCGCATCAGTCTGGATGAACGAGCCTGAATCGGAGATGCCGGTCTCAGTCCGGTTGAGGGCCGAGATGATGCCGTTGGTGACGGTCTGGCCCACGCCAAATGGATTGCCGATGGCGAGCACGAGGTCGCCGACCTCCTGCTGTTCGCGATCGTCGATGGGCAAGACGGGAAGTTGTTCGGTGACGCCTTCGAGCTGAAGAATCGCGATGTCGGCCCGCTCGTCGGCCAGCAGGACCTTGGCCGGAAACTCGCGCCGGTCGTTCAGGACGACGCGGATCTGTTGGGCGCCCTCAATGACGTGGTTGTTGGTGACGACGATGCCGTCCGAGCGGACGATGACGCCGGAGCCCGCAGACTCGGCCATCCGCTGGGCCGGCATGCCTCGGAACATCTGGAAGAAGGGATCGACCTGCTGGACTGACCGGGCCGAGATGTTGACGACCGCCGGAGCCGCCTGACGCACGACCGGCGCGAAGCTCGACTTCATCGTCACGGCGTCGGTCGGAACGGCCCGGCTGTTGGGTTCGGCGAAGACCCCGTCCTGAGCCTTGGTCTGGTTGGCGTTGCCGCACGCACCGAGGAACAGGACGGCGGCGAGAGCGATCGAGGAGGATTTCATTGCGGCTTTCGAGGCGAACTCAGAGGAGGCGATCATGTCGGCAGCATTTCTCTCCGCCATTTCGGCGGGATGATGGCGGGCAAGCTTGAGCCTTCAAAGCGTCAAACGACGGCCGTTCGTTCCGCCTGCTCGACCTTTCGCGTCACGAACTGCGCCAGCCGGCGCCTCAGGTGATCGGCTTTGCGAACCGTCCGGCCTTCCACGCCATCCAGAGTACGACGACCCCGACGAGCGTACCGACGAACAGGCCGGGCAGTGAAGCCTCAGGACCAAAGGCGCCGCCGGTCAGCCAGTCAGCGAAGCCGGGGCGAGCGGTGCTGTGGGCGATGGATGGGCCAAAATCCGTGCCTGAGACCGCCGCGCCGAACAGATAGCCCTGCGTGAAATTCCATGCCGCATGGACGCCGATAGACACCCACAGCCGTCCGGTCAGGGCGTAGAAGGCCGCCAACATGATGCCGGCCTCGACCGCGATACAGACGGCGGCGAACACCGTGGCGTTCGGGTTGCCGATGTGCCCCGCGCCAAACAGGATGGCTGAGGCGGCGAAAGCGACCCAAGGTCCGAAGGCGCGCCAGACCAGCCGCAGTATGACGGCCCGGAGCAACAGTTCCTCCAACACGCCCGACTCGATCGACCCTCCGATGGCCTTCCAGGCCGGAGCCGGGCCGCTCCATACGATGTCGTAAAGGCCGAAACCGGCCATGATTCCCATGACCGAGGCGAACATCAGCGCGCCAATCAGCAGGCCCCAGAAAAGGCCCGGCAAGGCAGCCTTTAGTGCCAGTTCCGACGGCGCCCTCGCCTCCCCGAACCAGACTAGCGCCGTATAGACGCCGAGGGCGATAACCGCGCAGACGGCGTTGGAAGCGACGTCGATCGGGCCACTGTCCGGCAGGAAATGATCCAGCGTCGAATAGGGCACGCCGAACGAGAGGACGCACAGGAAACCGACCAGCACCATCCAACCCAGCGCGCGCAGCCAGCGCAGCATTCCCGGATGCAGTACGCGCCGATCCCCCAGCGCGACCGGCACGCCCCAGCTTTCGAAACTCATCGTCGGCACTCCCCCAGACAAGCCGCCATCAGAGACGGCACAGCTTGGGAAGGCAAGTTACGCTATTGCAAGGCGGCGGCGCTATCGGTGAGGTGGCCGTCCCCGGCGGGAACCGTTATACCGAGCAGCCGCCCCAGCAGCGGCTGGACATCGACGCTGTCGAGGTTCTGCAGCTGACGACCGTGGGCGATACCCGGACCGTGAGCGATGAACAGGGCGGCCATCTCGAGGGCCTGATTGTCATAACCGTGGGCGCCGCCCGCCTGACGCATCGGACGGGCCCGGGTGCCGAACACCCAGCCAATGTCGGCGGAACAGACGATCGCGGGAACGCGCGGGTTCGAACCGAGCACAAAGCGCGCCGGGATGTGCGCTTTGTCCCAGCAGACGCCGTGGTCGTGGCGCTTGACCAGCGCCGCCTCGACCTCGGCCTCATGGCCCGGGACGGGATCCAGATAGACGACCGGTCCGGCGTAGGTGATGGTGACGGCCTCGGGGGTGATCAGGTCGTCCAGCACGATCACCCGGTCAGGCGAGGTCGCGGCCATTCCATGGTCCGACACGATCACCAGCACCGTCCGCTCATACAGCCCCCTCGCCTTCAGCCCCTTGATCAGGCGGGCGACCGAGGCGTCCACCGCAGCGGCTGCCTGGGTGGTGGCGAGAGCGTCCGGGCCGTTGCGATGTCCGGCGGTGTCGACGGTATCGAAATACAGAGTGGCGAAATCAGGCTGCGGTGTCGCATCCATCCAGGTCAGGAGTTGATCCACGCGCTGTTCGCCGGTGAGGGCCTGATCGAAAGCGCGATGATAGGTCGGGTGCACGCCGTTGACTGTCGTCTCGGAGCCCGGCCAGAACATCGTCGCGGTGGTCAGGCCTGCTTTCTCCGCCGTGTTCCAGATGGGCTCGGCCTGATCCCACCAGCCGGGTTCGGTATTGGCCATCGTGAACTTGCCGAGCTTAGGATCGACGAAGCTGTTGCCGACGATGCCGTGGTGGTCGGGATGCAGACCGGTGACTAGCGTATAGTGGTTGGGGAAGGTCAGGCTGGGGAAGGACGGCCGCATTGGGCCGATCGCGCCGTCGGCGGCCAGCGCGGCCAGGGTCGGCGTCACGCCGCGCGACAGGTAGTCATACCGGAAGCCGTCGATGGAGATCAGGATCAGCAGAGGCCGCGCGGTCGCTGCACCGGCAGCCTGGACGATCGGCGTCGGCGCCGTCGTCAGAGGTGTCGAGCAGCCTGCCAGAACGGCGGAAAGGGCGGCCATCAGCAGAGGCAGGCGGGCGTTCATCACTCGTCTCCGACTCGGGTTACGAACATTGCCTAAGCTTAATCCGCAACAGGGTCACGACGGCTTGTCGCGCGATGCGGCACAGGCCAAGGTTGCGCATGAACTCGGTTATCGAAACCCGCTCCCTGACCAAGACCTATGGCACGGTCCGCGCCCTCGACGGGCTCTCGCTGACGATCCCGAAAGGCGGCGTCTATGGCGTCCTCGGACCAAACGGCGCCGGCAAGTCGACCCTGTTCCGCATCCTGCTGGGCCTGATAAGGCCGAGCGAGGGCGAGGCCATCGTCATGGGTGGGCCGATTGGCGACGTGAAGGCCTCGCGCCGCATGGGCTCGATGATCGAGACACCCCGGTTCCCGCCCTTCATGACCGCCCGTCAGGTGCTGGTCTGGCTATCGACGGCCCACGGATTGACGACCGATCCGTCGCGGGTCGAGGCCTGGTTGGAACGGGTCGGGCTGACCGGCGCCGCCGATCGCAAGGTGCGCGGCTTCTCCGTAGGCATGCTGCAGCGGCTCGGTGTGGCTGTCGCCCTGATCACCGAGCCTGAACTCATCATCCTGGACGAACCGACCAGCGGCATGGATCCCCCCGGTATTCAGGAAATGCGGGCGCTGATCCGGTCGCTTTCCGATCACGACGGGATCACCGTCGTCCTCGCCAGCCACCAGTTGCTCGAGGTCCAGCGCGTCTGTGACCGCGTGGCCATCATGAACAAGGGCAAGCTGGTCCGCGAAGGCACGGTCAGTGAGCTGACGACCGGCGGCGAACGCCTGCGCCTGTCAGTCAAGCCGGCCGAGAGGGTGCTTGAGGTGCTGGGCGCCCGTGGTTCGATGGAAGGCACGGCCGTCCTCGCCGCCATCCCGCGCGCGGAGGGCCCCGCCCTGCTGAAAGCCCTGATCGAAACCGGCATCGACATCGACGAGGCCCGCTGGGTCGGCGCTGATCTCGAAAGCGTCTTCATGTCCGAAACCGGTTCCATCCAGACCCCGGAGAGCATCCTGTGAGCATGCTGACAGACGCCATTTCCTCCGAGGCCTATCGCTTCTCCAAGAACCGCATGGCCGTGTTCTGGAGCACGATGTTCCTGCCCGTCGTGCTGCTGATCATTGGCTCTATCGGCCAGTACTTCCTGAAACAGAAGATGGTTGAGGTCGGTGGCGATGTTCGACTGCCGCCCGAACTGCTGACGTCGGGGGCGATGGACCTCGGCCATTCGCTGGTGAAGCTGGCCGGCGACCTCGCCAATCCGATGCTGCTGCTGTTCGTGCTGATCGGGACGGCGACCCTCTATGCCGGTGACTACCGCTGGGAGACCTGGCGTTTGAGTTCGGCGCGGAACACCCGGGCGAACCTGATCCTTGGCAAGGTCGGCGTCGCAAAAATGCTGACCCTGTTCGCGCTCGTCGTTTTCTTCGTCTTCGACTTCGCCGGGGACATCGCCAAGGGGCTGATCCACGGACAGTCATTCGTGTTCCACTTCGGTGGAAAGGAAGCCGGTCAGATGGCTCTGCTGGCCCTGAGCAGCTACGTGCGCGTCGTTCAGGTCGGACTGTTGGCCTTGCTGGCGGCGGTCGTGACACGGTCACTGTTGGCGACGCTATTCGTGCCGCTGGTCGTCTCGGTGGCCCAGTTCTTCCTGATGCAGTCGATGCCGCTGTTCGGCTGGGAGGGCAGCGAGTGGTACGCGCAGGCCCTCATCCCCGGTCTGGCCTATGACACGTTGAAGAGCGCGATCATGGGTGGGGCGTTGTCAGGCGTATCCTCTGCAACCGTCTGGGCCGCTGCGATCAGCCTGATCCTCTGGTGCGGGGTCCCGTTGATCGCGTCCATCGCCTGGTTCCAGCGTCAGGACCTGTCGAAGGAATAGGTCGGCAAGGACGGCGGCGGCGGGCTGGCCGCGCCCTCCGCCACCAGCCAGTCGCGAAACGCGTCCACAGCAGGATCCCCTCGATTTTCAGGTCGCAGGAACACGAACTGGTGCCCCGGACGGGCGACGAAGCTGAACGGCGCCGCCAAGCGCCCGCTCCTGATGTCGGGAGCCACGAAGGCCCACGGCGCGATCGCGGCGCCCATGCCCGCAGCCACCGCCTCCACCATCGAATGGTTATGGCCGAACTCGCGTTCGACGCAGGCTGGCGGCAGATCGATGCCCATCAGCTCGCTCCAGACAGACCAGCTCTCGCGGAACGTCGCCGAATGCAACCGGGGCAAACGCGCGATGGCGGCGACTGACGCGTCGTCCGCGATCAGGTGCGGCGCGATGACCAGACCCTGCTGCAACTCCATGAACGGCGTCACTTCCTGGCCGCGCGGCGCCTGCTCCGGTGCGCAGATACGGATCGCCCCGTCGATCTGGTCGCGCTTGAAGTCCGCCGGAGCATAGGACTCCGACATCCGCACGCGGATCCCTGGGTGGGCGTCGAGGAAGCCCGGCAGTCGGGGGATCAACCATTTCAGCCCGAACGTGCCGAGACATGAGATGCCAATCTCGCGGAATGGCCCCACTCGGGCCGTCGCGACGGCGTCGTCGATAGCGAGGAACGCGCCGGACAGGCTGTGCGCCAGCGCAGTGCCGGCGTCCGTAAGAGCAAGTCGATGACGCGGACCGGTCACCAGCACAACGCCGAGCACGTCCTGCAGCATCCGCACCTGACGACTGACCGCACCGTGAGTGACGCACAGCTCAGCGCCCGCAGCCGTCATGCCGCCGTGGCGAGCGAACGCCTCGAAGGCGCGCAAGGCATTTAAGGGCGGCGGAGCAGGACGCTTCATGTGACCTCAGCTCACAAAGAACATCCCGTTTAATCGATTTTCACCTCAGCGCAATTCGGGCTGATACTGATCAATGCCACTGTTCGACAAACGCCCCGCCCCGCCCCGCCGAACTGTTTGGGATTGGATCGCCCACGGCCTGTGTGCCGCCGCCGTCTGCGGTGCAGCCCTGTACGAGATGTTCGGACGCTAGAGGCGCTTCTCCATCCAGACGTTGCAGCGCGCATAGGGCGACGGCTGCGCGGGCAGATCGACGAAACCGAAGCGTCGGTAAAGGGCGATGGCGTGCGTCTGGGCGGCGTTGGTTTCCAGATACAGGCGATGCGCCGATGCAGAGCCTGCTTTGGCTTCGCAAGCTTCAAGCAATCTCTCACCGAGCCCGCGGCCGTGCGCGACTGCGTCGACCGCCATCTTGCCGACCTCGTAGCCCCCATCCTCCATGGCCATGAGGGAGCAGCATCCGACCGCCTGCCCGTCCAGTTCAGCGATGAAGATGGCTCCGCCCTTCGACAGGATCGCGCCCTCGGGATCGCTGAGGACCAACTCGTCCTTGGCCTCGATGGCGTAGCCACCGGCGAGGATCCAGAAGGTGTTCAGCGACCGCCATGCCTCGGCGTGGTCAGGGCGGTAGGAAACGATCTCAAGACTGGGGCTGGTCATGCCACCCGCCTATTCGCTACCCGACACGGCGCCAAGCCCCACCCTCTCGCTCAAGCAGCGAGCGACCACGTCGCGAGCGTTAGCGCCCTGCGTAAATTCAAAAGGGCGGCCCGATCGCTCGGGCCGCCCTTTCGGTGTTCCAGCTGTGTGGCTGAAGCCTATTCTTCGTCGCCTTCGACGGCGTAAACCGGACCGGAGTCCAGGCCCTTGGCGTCGACGTCGCGATCAACGAACTCGATGACGGCCATCGGAGCGTTGTCGCCGTGACGGAAGCCGGCCTTCATGATGCGGATGTAGCCACCGCTACGTTCGGCGTAACGCGGGCCAATCGTTTCGAACAGCTTGCCGACCTGGGTCACGTCGCGGACGTGGCTGATGGCCTGACGACGCGCATGAAGGTCGCCCTTCTTGCCGAGCGTGACCAGCTTTTCGACGAAGGGGCGGAGCTCCTTGGCCTTGGGCAGGGTCGTGGTGATCTGCTCATGCTTGATCAGCGAGGCAGCCATGTTGGCGAACATTGCTGTCCGGTGAGCGCTCGTACGGCCGAGCTTGCGGTGGGCGGCGCCGTGGCGCATCGGGGTCTCTCCTACTCCGGCGACGGTATCCCTTTCGAGGACCTGCCGCCGTACCATTTATAACCGCCCCGTCAGTCCCCGTTGGGGATTTGGGCGGAGGGTTAAAACTAGATCTGGTCGTCGAACTTCTTGGCCAGGTCTTCGATGTTTTCCGGGGGCCAGTTCGGCACGTCCATGCCGAGCGACAGACCCATGGAGGTCAGCACTTCCTTGATCTCGTTCAGCGACTTGCGGCCGAAGTTCGGGGTGCGAAGCATTTCGCCCTCGGTCTTCTGGATCAGGTCGCCGATGTAGACGATGTTGTCGTTCTTCAGGCAGTTCGCCGAACGAACCGACAGTTCCAGCTCGTCCACCTTCTTCAGCAGGGCTGGGTTGAACGGCAGGTCGGGCTTGCCTTCCGACGCTTCCACGGCCTTCTTGGGCTCGTCGAAGGTGATGAAGATCTGAAGCTGGTCCTGCAGGATGCGCGAGGCGTAGGCCACGGCGTCCACCGGCGAGACGGCGCCGTTGGTCTCGACTTCCATGACCAGCTTGTCGAAGTCGAGCGACTGGCCGAGGCGGGTCGGCTCCACGCGGTAGGCGACGCGCTTCACCGGGCTGTACAGGGCGTCGACGGCGATCAGGCCGATCGGGGCGTCCTCGGGACGGTTGCGC
>DASVTM010000093.1:0-4175 GCA_036387575.1 Brevundimonas sp. | reverse complement strand
GGCCTTCGCCGCGCGCTTCGTAATAGGCGGCCTGTGTCAGGCATTCGAGGTCGCGCGAGGCGTCGAGCGCGTTGCCCATGCGGAACGGGCGGGCGGCGTCGTTGGCGAGGCTGATACGGCGAAGCGCCTTGTCGGCTGGCTCGCCGCGCAGTTGCTCGAGGCGCGCGGTCATCAATTCGGCCTGGCGGTCGCGCTGGGCGCCGCCGGCCACCGTATAGGGGTCATGGCGACGGGCGATGGTGAGGGCGCTTGCATCCAGCCCGCCCGCTGCGGCCGCGAGGGCCTCTTCGGTGAAGCCCGCCGAGGTGGCGCCTTCAAGTCGTTCCGCCTGAGCGCGAACGGTCGTCGCCTTGGCCACCGAGCCGCCCAGATAGGCGCACCCGACAGCCAGTCCCACAAGGCCGCCGAACATCGCAGCTGCGGTCACGGGCCGGATACGGGCCACGCGATCAACAGTCGGGTTCGCACGCGGCTGCGCGGAATGAAACAAAGGCGTAGTCCTGTTCAGCAGGGCGGGAAACGCGGCCCCTTGGTCGTCTTCACAGGCCGGCGAGGGTCCCTCTTTGGGGCTCATCACGTCGGCTATGGTAAATCGGCGATCGGCGATCAGCCGGTCATCGAAGCAGCGCCTTAAGCCATCCATTTATGGCGCCAATGTGTTTGAGTCGCAAGCGGCAGGTGCGGCGCAGCAATTTGACGCAACCGGAAGGCATTCGTGTCGAGGCTGAGCCTCTCTACGACAAAGCCGTGTTAGTCAGGTGATCGATTACTGTATTGGGTTTCCCTTTATCAACTCAACGATGGTGAACGCATTTCCAGACGAACTTATCCAGCCGGAAACTATTGTCTTCATTAGGTTCTCCTTAAGGCTTTTGACTTGGACAGTGAATTGAGGAACCGTCGTCAATCGAAAGACGTTAAGCTTTACCATTCGGGAGCTTGACCCATGAAACGCATCCTCACCGCCGCCGCCGTCGCAGTTTCCGCGATTGCACTGACCGCTTGCGGCCACACCATCGAGCAACGCGCTGCGACCGGCGCAATCGCCGGAGCCGTCGTGGCTGGTCCAGTCGGAGCCGCCGTCGGCGGTGCGGCGGGCACGGTCGTCGGTCAGGCGCAAAAGCCGCATTGAGCCATCGTGCGGGTTGGCTTTTCGAGCCAAGTGCCTATATCCGGCTGTGATCGCAGAGGCGCCATCCCGGGAGGATCGGCGTCCTCGCGGTCGTTCCGTCACGGCGCACCTTGCTTTTGGCTCGGGTTTCCGCTTTGTCGCACCGCCTTGGCTCGCCTGATTTCGGTGGAGCCCGCCCGTATAGACGCGACGCTGTCACCCGGCGACGCCGCGTGACCTGAACCGCCTAAAGGACAACCGACCCTACGCATGCGAGATCTGAAACAAACCGGCTTTAGCGACCGTATCACCACCCAGCAGGAGGCCAAGAAGGCGCTCCTGGCCAAGTTCAAGCCCAAGGCCGCCGCGCCTGACCCCGAATTCGAACGTCTCGCGGAAAAGCGCGCCGCCGAGAAGGAGGCCCTGCGCCTGCAGCACGAGCAAGCCAAGGCCGAGCAGCGTCTGGAGAAGGCCGAGAAGGAAGCTGCCCGTCTGGCTACGGAGGCCGCAAGCCAGGAAGCTGTGGACGCCGAGAAGCGCGCTGCCCGCAAGGAGCGCAAGCAGGTATCCAAGGAAGACCAGAAGGCTGCACGGGATGCCCGCTATGCCGCCCGGAAAGCGCGTCAGCGCTAAACCGACAGGTCTCGGCTAGATCAAGCCGGCGGGGCTCGCTCCGCTGACTTTCGTTTGCAGGGGCGACACGCGAATTTCAGATCACCCCTCGGTGAAAGGCAGCAATTCACCGAGCGCCTGACGCAACTGGTCTCCTGAATAAGGCTTTCGCAGGAAAGGCCAGGGGGCGTCGGCAAGAGCCTCGTCGACGTCGTCGCCGGCGTAGCCAGACGTCAGCAGAATGGGCATCAAGGGAAACCGCTCGGCGCAGACTCGGGCCAGTTCAATCCCGGTCATGCCACCGGGCATGACAATATCGCTGAGCATGACATCAAACGGTGCGGCCCCCAGCCGCTCCAGCGCTTCCGGACCGGACTGCGCGGCTTCGACCTCGAGGCCCAGACCGGTCAGCAATTCGGTGGCGACAGCCGCGACCCCGACGTCATCCTCGACGAGCAGCAGGCGTCGTCCTGATGGAATTGCCTCGATGTCCCTCCGATCGTCGATCGGGGTAACGACCTCCGAAGCCTTCAACGGAGGTAGATAGAGCTTGATCTCCGTGCCCCGTCCAAGGGTCGATGAGATGTGGACGCCACCGCCGCTCTGGCGCGCAAAGCCATAGACTTGGCTGAGACCGAGACCCGTGCCTTTGCCGACAGCTTTGGTCGTGAAGAAGGGTTCGAACACGCGCTCCATGGTTGCGGCGTCCATGCCGGCGCCATTGTCCGAGACGGTCACGCAGACGTACCGACCGGCTGGCAGTTCGAGGACTTCTCCGGTCGTGACGGTACAGCTCATCGTCTGCACTGTGATCCGGCCCTTGCTGCGTGATCCCACCGCATCGCGCGCGTTGACCATAAGATTGAGCAGCGCCGCTTCGAACTGGGCTGGATCGACGCTGACGCGCGCACCGCCACGACGCAGCTTGACCTTGTACTCGACCGCCTCGCCGACAGCCCTTCGCAACAAGGGTTCGCTCTCCATGATCAAGGCATTTAGATCGACCGCCTCGGGCCGCAGCGCCTGACGGCGCGAGAAGGCTAGCAGCTGGTGGGTCAAACCCTCGCCACGGCGCGCGGCGGCCAGCGCAGCCTCGCCGAGCTTCTTGCGACGGGGGGCGTCGTCGGGCGACTTCAACATCATGTCGAGCGCGCCGATCACCACGGTTAGAAGATTGTTGAAGTCGTGGGCGACCCCGCCCGTCAACCGCCCCACCGCTTCCATTCGCTGGGCATGCATCAGGTCGGCCTCGGCCTTGGCTTTTTCAGCCAGCGCTTCTCCGACGCGTTCCTCAAGGAGTTCGTTGATGCGTTTGAGGTCGTCTTCCGCCCGCTTTGCGTCGGTGATGTCGAGACTGGCGCCCACATAGCCCTGGAAGGCCCCGGTGGAATCAAAGCGTGGCACACCCTCGGAGCGCAGCCAGCGCTGACCGAATGTGTGGTGCTGCACCCGCATCACGGCTTCGAACCGGACGCGTGCCTTGAAGGCCCGGAGGAAGGTCGCCGAAAAGACCTTGATGTCGTCAGGATGGATGAAGTCTGTCCAGCGGTCGTCGCTGATCTGCTCTGGATCAACGTTGAAGAACGCCTTGTAGCGCTTGTTGGTGAAGACGATGCCTGGCCGCTCGTCGGTCATCCAGATCAGGGCAGGCGCGCTGTCGGCGACAGTGCGGAAGCGCGCCTCAGACTCAGCCAGAAGGGCTTGGGCCTCACGGGCGTCGGTGACGTCGAACGCCACGCCGACAAAGCCGATGATCTGCCCGGCGGGCCCGAAGCGGGGGCGTGAGAAGGATTTGAGCCAACGGTATTGACCGGCGTGGTTCTTGTAGCGGGCTTCCAGCGAGAACGGCTGGCCGGTGGCTTCGCCAGCGTGGGACTCGTGCACCAGACGATCCTGATCGTCCGGGTGGATGTAGGTTCGCCAGTCGGCGGTGCGGACGCTTTCGTAGTCGCCGCCCATGTAGGCGACATAGGTCTGGTTGACGAAAGCCCGCTCACCGTTCTGTTGCGTCACCCAGATCAATACGGGGGCTGTATCAGCGATAGCGCGGAAACGGGCTTCGCTTTCGGCGACCTCGGCCTGGGCCCGGGTGCGTTCGATCTCGACCCAGGCGCGCTCGGCGACTTCGTTGATCAGGCCAACTTCTTCAGCGGTCCACACCCGGGGCCGGGCAGACGAGACATTGAAGAAGGCGCGCAAACGACCTGCACGCATCAGGGGGACAGCGACGAAAGCCTGATCGTTGCGCGCGATATGGCTGGCGATCTGCGGCGCCGTCCACAGATCGGTCGCCACTTCGTCGACTGCGACCATCCGGCCTTGCGATAGCTCTGCGCTAACCGCGTCACCGAGGTTTGCAATCGACGATCCGTCTGTGCCGGTCGCGAGGCCGGAGGTCCAGTCTGGCAACAGCCGCCAGACGCTCGCCTCCCGTTCAAGCTCGCCAAAGCCT
>DASVTM010000092.1:0-5441 GCA_036387575.1 Brevundimonas sp. | reverse complement strand
GGCCCGGGTCGTCGGGACAATCCCTCGGGACCTCGGCACGCTCGCGGCGTCCCTGCAATCCACGCTGACGGGCAGCACGTCGATCACGTCTCCCGGACAAGGCGGCTGGGTGATGGTCGCGGGCGCGATGAAGGCCGGCGACGTGGCGCGCTTCGCCTGGGGTGGACCAGCCGCGCCCTACGCCAGGGCGGTTCACGACGGCGCGAAAGGCGTCCCCGGCACCTTTTGGATCGACAGCATGGTCAACCGCTTTCCCGGCGCGGTCGCTGAGGCGGTGGCCGAGGCCAAGGCGGAGATCATGGGATGAACCGGGCCGCCATCGTCGCCACCCTGCGCGGCCCGCTCTACGCCGCCAACCTTGGCCTGCCGGTCGCCTGGCCGAACGTCCCGGCGCCCGGTGATGCCCCGCGCATCGACGTGGCCTGGGCGGACCCCGACCGCACCGACCCGACCCTTGCCATGGACAGCCCCATCGAGCGGGGGCGGATGATCCTGACGGCCGTGACCCCGGCCGACGAAGGCGAGGACCCCGGCAACGTCCTCGGCGATCAGCTCCGCGCCGCCTACCCGGCCTGCACCCGCCTACCCGGCGCCGGGGTGCTCGTGCTCCTGGGCGTGCCGCTGGTGCGCACGGGCTTTCGCGACGGCGACGAATGGCGGGTGCCTGTCGTCGTCCCCTACACCGCCTACCCAGCCTAGGAGAGAGCTATGACGGCCAAGGCCGAGCCCGCGCCCATCAAGGGCGCGACGATCACGCATGTCGAGCGCGATGGGACCCACTACCCGGCGCTCGTCTACAAGGGCGACAAGCCCGCCAAGGGCAGTGTCATCCGCGCCGACTTCGGCGGCGTGACCTACGAGGCGCGCGTCCACGCCGTCAGCGACGAGGGCGACGGGATGCTGGTCGAGACCTCTGGCCTGACCCCGATCCCCGATCCCACGACCTGACCGCATTCGGCGCCCGACGCTGATGATCCCGCGCGACCCACGTCGGCGCGCTCCCCTCCGCTGAAAGGACCAAGCACATGCCTGTGCAGCTCAACCCGTCCGCGGGTGCAAAGCTCTACGTCTCCGCGACGGCCCCGGCTACCCCCAACGAAGCCGGCTTCGCTGCCCTTACCTGGGTCCAGGTCAAGGGACTCGATCAACTCGGCGAGTTCGGCAAGAGCTACGAGGTGGGCACCTTCGACAGCCTGGACGAAGGACGCCTCAAGTATCGCTCGATCCTGGACGAAGGCGACATCGACGCCTCGCCTGCCGACCTTCCGGCTGACCCGGGTCAGATCATCGTGAAGGCTGCGGCCGACGCCCCCCGCGGCGGTGTGGGCGAAGTCATCTCCTTCCGCGCCGAGGCCGAGAATGGAGCGGGCGTCTATGGCCGCTGCATCGTTGCGACTTGGAAGCGGCAGTTCGGCGGCGCCACGGGCATCGTGCTGCGCCGCATGGTGGCCCCCATCGTTGCGGGCAGCACGGTGGAGTTCTCCTGATGGACCTGACCCGCTACGACACCCGCGAGAAGGCACACGAGGGCGTGGACGTGCCGCTCATCATCGACGGCGAGACGATCATCGGCGACGACGACGAGCCGGTCACGTTCCGGCTTCGCGGCATTGCCGACCCAGACGTGCATCGCGTCATCCTGGGGCTGCGCAGGGGCGACTCTCGGACCCCGGCCGAGGTTCTGGAGAATGACATGCGCCTAGCGCGCGTGGCCGTGGCTGGCTGGTCCGGCAACTGGTCGCTGGCGGGCCGGAAGGTGCCCTACAGCCGAGAGGGGATCGCCGAGGTCTTCGCGGTCCCGACCATCCGCCGTGCCGTGCTGGCGGAGGTGCTGGAGGACAGCCATTTTATGAACGGCTCCTGACTGGGGCCGTTCTTCATCTGCGGCAAAGGGCGTGGCTGGAGTCCGCTCCCACAGACTTGAAGTCGGGACGTCGCCAATGGATCGCGCGTCACCACGGCGAGGAGGTTGCCGCTACCTACGACATCGACATAGGCCCGCTCGGGTGGCTGGTGGACCTGATGGAGGACGCGGGGGCCGTCAGGATCGTCCCCACCGGAATGGGTGCGCTGACTACGGGGCTGGGTTGGCCCGAGATCGCGGCGTGGGTCGAAGGGGCAGGGGAGCAGAGCCTTTCGCCGACGTTCCGGAGGGGCGTCATGCTTCTGTCGGCGCACTACGCGGCCCAGGTGGAAGCCAGCCGGGAGATGGCGTGCCCGGCGCCGTTTGATCCGGGGAAGGCGGACTAGGCTGCAGTCAGCGGCTCCACCGTCACGCGGAAGCCCAGGGCCTTTGTGAGCGCGAGCAGCGTGGCGAGGGTTGGGTTGCCGCCTTCGCCGAGCGCCTTGGCGAGCCCTTGGCGCGTGATACCGATCTCCTCCGCCAAGTTCGCCATGCCATGGGCGCGGGCGACGGTGCCGAACGCCTTGGCGACACGGGCCGGATCGCCGGACTCGACAGCGAGGGCCAGATACTCGGCTTGAGCCCCGGGAGTGTTGAGCAGGCGGGCCGCGTCGAATGGGATGGTTTCGAGGGTCATCTAGGCCTCCTTGGCGAGATTGATCGCGCGCTTGATATCCCTGTCCTGGGACGACTTGTCGCCGCCGCAGAGCAGGATGATGACCACCGCCTCGCGGCGGCAGGCGTAGAGCCGGTAGCCCGGCCCGTAGTCGATGCGCAGCTCGATCAGCCCCTGAAAGACTTTGTGGTCGCCCAGGTTGCCTTCCTCGATCCGCTCAAGGCGGTCGGCAATCCGAGCCTTGGCGCGGTCATCCCGGAGCTTGGTGGCCCAGGCCTCGAACTCAGGGAGAAGCTGAACGGTGAACATGAAGAAACTATAGTTGCAGATGGGCAGGGGGTCAATCCCCGGTGCAACTATAGTTTTCGCAGACTGACGGGCGGTCCTTCGGGGCCGCTCTTCAGCCGAAGGAGAGGAGTTTCCGCTTGATCGGCGCCGTGTTCTCAGCACTTTAGCTACGCGGCATCTGCTCGCTTACGGAGTGCCCCGTGGACTTTTCTCAGCGTGTCAGCGATCTCGCCCAAAAATCTAGGCACGCGGCAAGCTACGCGCAGACCGAAGAGGCCACGAAGATGGCCGTGGTGGTGCCGTTCATCCAGATGCTGGGCTTCGACACCTCGAACCTCGAAGAGGTGATCCCCGAGTTCGTGGCCGACGTCGGCATCAAGAAAGGCGAGAAGATTGACTTCGCCATCCGCGTCGATGGAAAGCTCGCCATCCTAGTGGAGGTCAAGCCGATCACCATGTCGCTGGGCGCGGCCCAGTACAGCCAGCTCTACCGCTACTTCGGCGTGTCGGAGGCGCGGCTCGCCATCCTGACCAACGGGCGGGAGTTCTGGTTCTTCTCGGACATTGCTGAGCCGAACAAGCTCGATAAGTCGCCGTTCTTCGTCTTCGACGTCCAGTCCTACCACGAGAGCCAAGTCAGCGAACTTGCCCGGTTCCAGAAGAGCATCTTCGCCATCGACGCGATCTTGGAGGCGGCATCTAACCTGTCGAGGGTCAGCAAGGTCGCGGGCTACCTCAAGAAGCAGTTGGCCCAACCCGACGACGACTTCGTGCGCATGGTCGGCCGCCAGGTCGAGACGCGCAACCTGACCAAGCCGGTGATCGACGAGCTCCGCCAGACGGTCCAGGCGGCGCTCGACGAGGTTATCCGCGACCGCATCCAGGACAAGCTCGGCGTGACCTTCGCGCAGGAAGCGCCAATCAAGGTCGTACTGCCGGCCGAGGCTGCCGAAGCGCTGGCCGAGGCTGATGAGGCGCTCGACAGGAGCGAGGTCGAGACGACCTCCGACGAGCTGATGGCGTTCATGATCGTGCGGGCGATCGGCTCGAAGACCGTGCCGATCGAGCGGATCGCAATGAGGGACGCGAAGTCCTACTGCGCCGTCTTCATGGATGACAACAACCGCAAGCCGATCTGCCGGTTCTACTTCAACGCCAAATCCGTGAAGTCCATCGGCTTGTTTGATGCAGAAAAAGCAGAAACACGCCACCAAGTCAGTGGGCCGAGCGACCTCTATAAGTATGCTGGCGAGATTGAGGCAGTGGTCTCAGCCTATGCCTGAAGCGGGCTAGTCGTGAGCCCTGTGATCGAAGCCTAGGAGCAGCCCTTCGGGGTCGCCCTACCGTCGCTAACGAGTGGCTTTGTAGATCGCCGCAGCTTCCTTGGGCGCGGTGATCTGGAACCTGATCGACACGTAGTCGTCCTCCAGGAAGGTCTTGTAGAGTCGGCCTTGGATGGCCCCGACTATCCCGGCGCGCGCGATCTTGGCCGCCTCCTCTCGCCAGACGAAGCCGAGCAATTCGCCATGTGCTCCATCAATGTCAGTCCAGGTGCCCCAGACCTGAATCGCGTTCGCGTCATGGGCGTTCTGAGGGTCGGGCACCAACTCAACGGCTTGGTTCTGACCCTCGCAGAAGCGAGCCGCGTGGACCTTGTGGTGGGCAAGCCCAGCGACTGACAGGTCGCGCTCGATGATGGCGTGACCCGGAGGAACCGGGATGGCCTTGAGATGAGTAGCCGAGTGCAAGGGCGCCTCCCCGCTCTGTCTCGGGTAAGCTCTTGAGGGGTAGAGCCCTCGTCAACGAGTCCAAGTAGGGAACGGGACGCGACGGCTCTACTCACTCCGGAGGGATGGAGTCCCCGTTCACGTCGAACGCCTCGGTGATCCTGAGATTGATCCTGACGCGAGATGGGTCGGCGCGGCCGGAGAGATACTGGCCTTGGAGTAGGATCGGTGCCGTCTCGCCTGGCTCTATGCCCCCGCTGATCCGGGTGGGGCGGCCGACGATTTCGGCCCAAGGCACCGTGCGGTTAGCCTCCGTGAAACTGGCCGTGTAGTTCACGCCCGCCACCGGCACCTGTCCCTCGTTCGTCAGGTCGCACTCGATCATGTCAAATGTCGGCTGATTTAGGCCGTAGCCACCCGCAGGACGGCACTCGCCGACTGTCACCTCTTGAGCAGCCAGCGGACCCGCTAGCGCCAAGCCCCAAACCCAACCGTAGCGCATCGTGACCTCCCTGTGTCGCTGGGAGGACGTGGTGCGCCGTTTGCGCGAGGACAAGCCGCATGACCGATCTGGCGGCCCTAAGTTTCAGCGTCGATAGCCGACCCGTCGCCCAGGGGACCGCCGACCTCGCTGCGTTTGGGGCGCAGAGCACGCGCACGGCTGGGGCGATGGATGACGCCAGCCGTCGCACGCGGCTTTCCCTTGTCGCCATCGGCTCGGCCGCTGACCAGACAGGTGCGTCAGTCCAGGGCATCGCCTCACGGATCGCGTCTTACGTGCGGGGCGTCTTGGGCTCTCTTGATGGCGCCGCCAGGGGTTTGGCCGATGGTGTGGTCGGGTCGATTTCGCGCATCCAAGGGTCCGTCAACAGCATCGACGCTAGGCCAGTTGATCGGGTCGGCCGAG
>DASVTM010000091.1:0-2498 GCA_036387575.1 Brevundimonas sp. | reverse complement strand
CGCTCTTGCAGCCTTCGGCGCCCTGATGGAGGTCGCTCGCTTTCAGCCCGTCTTCTCCCCTGAGTTTTCCATGGAAGCGACTGTGTCGCTTGCCGACCGGGGCAGACAAGGTCCGATTTCTGGACGGAGCCATGAACTGCGCTAATGATCCAAAGCGGTCGTCTCCAGCCAATCGCGGAAGGCTCGCATGGCGTCCGTCTCGGCGCGGGATCGCAGACGAGTCAGCCAGTAGCCACCCAGCGATACGTCCAGAGCAAACGGACGGACTAGCCGCTCGTTCATCAGATCGCGCGTGAACATGCTCGCTGGGGCCAGAGCGACGCCCACGCCGGCCTCGGCGGCGGCGACCATCATGGCGGAACTGTCGAAGACCGGGCCACGCAGCGGCGGAGACGCCACGCCCGCCGCCTCGAACCATCGCGGCCATTCGTCGGCGCGGTAGGACCGCAGCAGGGTCTCGCGGGCGAGGTCGACGGGCTCCGAAAGACGGGCGGCGACGGCGGGGGCGCACAGGGGCGTCAGCGGCGCGTCCAGAATCGCGTCGGCATGTGTGCCGTGCCATGCGCCGTCGCCATAGCGGATCGCCAGGTCCAGGCCTTCGCCGGCCAGGTCGACCCGATTGTTGTTGGTCATCAGGCGCAGCTCAATGTCCGGCAGCGCGCGCCGGAAGGCGTCCATCCTTGGCAGCAACCAGCCCATGGCGAAGGTCCCGACCACGCCGACCGTCAGCACCTCCTGCAGTCGCCCGCCTGCATAACGGTCCAGAGTCGCGCCAATACGGTCGAACGTCTCGGCCAGCATCGGCGCAAGAGCCTGTCCCTCGGACGTCAGCGCCAGCCCGCGGGGCAGGCGGCGGAACAGGCGGACGTCGAGCCTGGCCTCCAGTTGCGCGACCTGATGGCTGACCGCGCCCTGGCTAACGCACAGCTCGATGGCTGCCCGCGTGAAGTTCAGGTGGCGCGCCGAGGCCTCGAAGGCGCGCAGGGCGTTGAGCGGGAGTTGAGCACGATCCATGATCAGGCATTAGATGAGTTCATGACTCTGTCCAGATATGATGCTTTGTCTGGCCAGCTTCGATTCACCACTCTCCGTATCAGACCTCAACACGGAGAGAGCGATGAAGCGAATACATACGGCAGGCGCGGTCGCGCTGGTTACGCTGGCGGCCTGTTCGACGGCGGCATCGCAGGCGCCGACGTCGGCGCATCCGGATCCGCTGCTGCAGCCCATCGCGCCGGACTACGCCCGGCAATGGCTGCGTCCACAGGCTCCAGTCCGCGTCTACGGCAACACATGGCTGGTGGGCTTCGAGGGACTGACAATCGGTCTGATCAAGACGTCTGACGGCCTGATACTGATCGATGGCGCGGCGCCGCAGGCGGTCCGGGATATCGAGGCCAATCTGACCACCCTCGGCTTCTCGATCCGGGACGTGAAGTACATCCTCAGCACCGAGGCCCACTGGGACCACTCCGGCGGCATTGCGGCGCTGGCGCGCGACAGCGGGGCGGAGGTCCTGGCCGGTCGCGAGGCGGTTCAGAGCCTGCTGCAGGGGCGGAGCACCGAGGACGATCCCCAGCACGGCGAACTGGCCTCCATGCCCGCCATTGCTGGCGTGCGGGGCGTCCGGGACGGCGAGACCCTGACGCTCGGTGACGTCACTGTCACCGCGCGCGCCACGCCGGGTCACACGCCGGGCAGCATGAGCTGGACCTGGCGTTCATGCGAGGACGATCTGTGCAAGGACGTCGTCTTTGCCGCCAGCCTGAACCCGATCTCGGCCGACGGCTATCTCTACTCGACCCACCCGGCCCTGAGCGAAGGGTTCAGACGGGCCTTCGCCAGGGTGCGCGCCATGCCTTGCGACATCCTGTTCTCATCCCATCCGAGCGCTTCCGGACAAGATGCCCGTCACGCGGCATTCGTGCGCGGCGAGCAGCCCAATCCCTTTGTCGATTCGGCGGCTTGCCGGGCCTTTGCCGATCACTACGAACGCAAGTTCGACGAGCGTCTGGCCAGGGAGGGCACAGGATCGGTCGACTGAGCGCGAAGGCCGGTGCTCGCTGGGTGACCCTCATCACTCAATCGAAGCGGCGCGCCTTGAAGCCGCAGGGGGTCAAGGGACGCGGGTTCGAAGCCTGTCGCTCCGACCGTTTCGTGGGGGGAATGGGTTGGTTGAAGGGGTCGCTCGAAGCGACCCCTTTGCAATTCCGCCGCTCGCTACTTTGGTTTGCGCTCTGCCCAACTGAGCAGGGGCAGCAGCGGCACACCCCATGCGATGCCGGAAATGCCGTAAAACAGCAGGTGCACCAGCGGATGGTCAGGGAGGCGGGCGCCGATCGATATCACCGCCCAGATGTAGAAGGCCAGGAAAGCACAGACGCCCAGGGCCGCGACCGCTCGCCTTGCTCGCGGTCCCATCAGCGCTTGTTCCAGAAAAGGTAGTAGGCGAGTAGGGTCAGGGCCGCCCCCCCAAGCGCCCAGCCGACCCAAAGCCA
>DASVTM010000090.1:0-2286 GCA_036387575.1 Brevundimonas sp. | reverse complement strand
TTCCGCTGCGGTTCCGACGGGTCCCGACTACCGGATGACCAGCAGCACTACGGCCAACAACAACCGCCCCGCCGCCAACGCGCCACGAGGCAATCTCACGGCCTCGCTGAACGGCGGCGTCGCAGCCCCGTCTTCGACACGCGGCGCGGCGACACCGCCCAACCGCTCGACACCCGCTCGCCCGATCCCGACACGCAACGCCGCAGGTCAGTGGGCGGTGCAGGTGGGCGCCTTCCGCGACGAAGCGGTAGCCCGCAACTGGCTGGCCGAGATCAACCGTCGCTTCCGTACCCAGTTCTCGAGCGCCGAACGCACGGTACAGTCGGCATCCGGCTGGTACCGCTCACGCTTCACCGGCCTCACCGAAGCCAACGCCCAAGCCGCCTGCTCCGTGCTCAGCGAGCGCCGGGTAACGTGTGCGGTGATCCGTCCGGAGGCGTGAGGTCTGCCTCGCCTGCTCCCTGAACTGTCCAAAGATTCACGTGACAGCTGACTGTGGCCGACTGATGCTACCGGAAGGTGTTCTGGAGCCCTGTCATGGCGAAGCTGGCAACGATCGCGATGGCCTGTGCTGCGTATCTGGCTCCTTCCGGCATGACCTTCGCCCAGAGCGCGGCGCCGATAACCAACAGGGACGTAGTTGGTCAATGGGCGCTGGTCGTCACGCCCGTTGAGCAACAAGGCCGCAGCATTACGTTCAAATCCAGCGACGGTCGGCAGCAGCTCGACTTTCCGTTGACGATCACGGCCCAGCCCAACGGCCGACTCACCTGCGTCGCGGACGGTAATCCGGCCGACTGCCGAATAAGGGATGGCGACCTTGTTGTCGTTTCGAGCGGAGGCGGCGTGCGGATGACCTTCACGCTCACTGACCGCACGCGTGCGGGGTTATCCGGCACCGCCAGTCTGAGGGTTCGCCTGCTCCCGATCGGCGGACCGATCGGATCCGTGGTCATGACGCGCCGTTAGCAAGGTCTGCGGCCTCGGCGCGTCATCACGCGCGCCAGGTGCGCGTGCCGACCATTGATCCGTGAAATTGCAAAATCCTCCTGTCGGTGGCATGATAGGTCGAACTCAACCGGAGCCTGTCATGTCGATCCTGGCCTTTGCCGTCGCCGCAGCCTTATTGGCCGTCCAGACACCCGTGCCCCAGACTCCTGCGCCCCAGACTCCGGCGCCTCAAGACGCCCAAACCGCCGCACAGGCACCGACGGCGAGCGCTGCGAATGCGCAGCTCACCCCGGCCCAGTTGCGCAGTCACAACCGGACGCAGGCGCAGCAGATCTGCAGCCGGCGCGCCCCGACTGGCCGCCGGCTCGAACAAGCGACCTGCGTCTCGCGTGAAATGGCGGCCGCCCAGTCGCGGGCCGGCCAGGATGAGCACAACAGGGTCACCCTCGAGAACGGCTGGTCAAAAGAGAGCGGCAACTAGTTACGCCGCTCGCCTGGAACGTCTTCCGTTGGCGTTATCCGCCACAATAACGTCGATTGCCACTGCCCAGCCACTGCATTCAGTGACAAGTGCCAAGCTTCCCGGTCTAGGCTGAACATGGGCCGCAGTTGGCCTAAGGGAGCATTGCCGTGCAGATCGCTGTCCTGACCTTCGATGGCTTCAACGAGCTGGACTCGTTCATCGCCCTGGGCATTCTGAACCGAATGAAGGCCAAGGGCTGGGGCGCGCATATCACCTCACCGACGCCGGAAGTGACCTCCGTGAACAGCGTCACGGTCAAGCGTCAGCGCCCTCTGGAGTTCGCCACTGAGGCGGACGCGGTCCTTGTCGGCAGCGGGATCAAGACCCGAGAGATCGCCAGGGACGCCGGCATCCTCGACTGCCTGAAACTCGACCCCGCCAGACAGATCATCGGGGCGCAGTGTTCCGGAACGCTCTTGCTGGCCAAGCTGGGATTGTTGGGAGGACTGCCGGCCTGCACCGACCTGACGACCAAGCCGTGGGTCGTCGAAGCCGGCGTGGAGGTCATCGATGCGCCATTCATCGCGCACGGCAACGTAGCGACTGCGGGCGGCTGCATGGCGTCGCAATACCTTGCCGCTTGGATGATCGCCCGCATGGCGACGCTGGAGGATGCCGAGCAGGCGATCCACTACGTCGCCCCTGTCGGTGAGAAGGCGCTATACGTCGGGCTCGCGCTCGATGCCGTCCGCCCGTTCCTGCCCCGGAACGAGTCCCGCGCCGCTTGAACGGTCGGCTACCGCTTCAGCAACCGATCCCGCGCGGCGTTCACCCGCGCGGCCAAGCCTTCGGTGCCGCCTTGATCGGGATGG
>DASVTM010000089.1:0-5689 GCA_036387575.1 Brevundimonas sp. | reverse complement strand
GGCTTCGCCTCGGGCGCAGCCCTTGCCGAGGAAACGCCTTCATCCGAGTCCGCCGCAGTCGCGGCGACGGATTCCGCTGAAGGCGTCGCCTATGAAGGCGCTTCCTCTGAAGGCGGCCCCACCGCCCTGAGTTCCGCCGACCGCCTCAGCTACACCACCGCCTTCGACGCCCTGCGGCGTGGTGACCTGGAGTTGGCTCGCGCTTCCGCCCGTCAGGCCAACGACCGGGTGCTGCTGGGTCAGGTCGAATTCGAACGGCTGTTTCACCCCGACCACGTCACCACCTACGAAGAACTGGCGGCCTGGCTGGAGGACTACTCCGACCTGCCCTGCGCCCAGCGCGCCTACGCCCTGGCCCTGAAGCGGCGCCCCGACGGTGCGGCCGAACCGAAACGTCCCGCCGGCGTCAGCGGCCGGACATGGTCGAGCGTCGTCGAGGCCGGCGGCGGCTCGACCGAGGACGATCCCGCCAAGGCCGCCCGCGTCGCCTACAATCACGACGACCTGTCGACCGCCTATACGCTCGGGATCCAGATCGGCGACTGGTGGACGGCCGGTCTGTCAGCCTATCGGCTCGGCCAATTCAACGAGTCGATGCAGGCGTTCGAGCGCGTCGCAGCGGATCCGACGGAAGACCCCTGGGTGCGCGCCGGCGCCGGGGTCTGGGCCTCAAAAGCTGCCTCGCAATCCGGTCGGCAGGACCGGATCAACGAGTTCCTGAACCTGGCGGCACGCTGGCCTGCGACCTTCTATGGTCAGGTGGCCATGCGCCAACTGGGCCGCGAGCCCGCTATAGAAGGCATGGGTCCACGCGCCTATGCCAGCTTGCAACAGGCGAACTATCAGCCCGCCCGCTCGGTGGGGGACATCAACCCGCGCGACCTGAACGCCTTCGTCCAGTCCGACAGCCGGGCGCGCCGCACGGTCGCCTATCTTGAGATAGGACGCCGTACAGATGCTCAGGACGAGCTTCGCGCTGGCTTGCGCACGGCCGTGACGGAGACTGCTCGTCGCATGTGGGTCGGTCTGGCGGACGCCATCGGCCCACGTATTGGTGGCTCCGGGCCTGATGTCACCCACATCGATGCAGCGCGTTACGCCACGCCTGTGCTGCAGCCCGACGGTGGTTTCACCATCGAGCCGGCGCTGGTCTACGCCCTCGCCCGCAAGGAAACCGATTTCAACGCCTCGGCCCGATCGGGCGCCGGCGCGTATGGGCTGATGCAGGTGATGCCGACTACAGCGGCTGAAATGACCGGCGACCGCTCATTCGTGTCGAAACCCGACCAGTTGCTCGACCCGGCGGTAAACATGCGACTGGGTCAGACCTATGTGAACCGGATGTTCGCTCGGCCCGAGTTTCAGGGTGACATCCTGCGCGCCGTCGCCTCTTACAACGCCGGCCCCGGGCCTATGCTGGCTGCGTTGCGCAAGCTCGGACCGACCCCGGATCCCTTGCTGCTGATCGAGACGATCGATGTTCCGCAGGCTCGTGACTACGTTGAAAAAGTCATGGCCGCCTACTGGATCTATCAGCGCATGTTCGGCAAGCCGCTGAACACTCTGGACGCGGTGGCGTCAGGCGCGGGTCTGATATCGATCGGACTGGACTTCGTCGCTCCAGTGCCCGCACCGGTCGAAATTGCTTCCACGCTGATTACGGCGGGCGGGCTTTAAGCCTTTTCGCGACTTGCTAGAACAGGCTCGCGATAAGTGAGGCGCACAGGCAGCAGCCGACCAGCAGGGTGAGCGCAACGCTGCGGAGCGTCGGCTGGCGCGGGGAGTCCTGAGCCGGGCGCGGCTCGACCGGAGCGGTCATGTCTTCAGGTCCTGTGTCGGGGACGGTCTCCCCGGCTTGATTTCAAGATAACGACGTCGTCTTAAACGCAGGTCATCGGGCGTACTTAACAACCGCCGTCCTTGAAGCCTCGAAATGAGGCAGGGTTCAGGTCAGGCGGAGGCTTCCCAGTCGAGAAAATCGGGTTGTTGCAATAACGTCTCGACATAGGCGCGGGCGATCCCATCTACGTCACCGTACGCGGTGAGGTCGATCTGGTAGTGCCGCACCCGCGACGCCACGGGCGTGAAGAAAGCGTCGGTTACGGACCATTCGCCGAACAAATAGGTGCCGCCCGCGCCGAACCGTTCACGCATCTCGCGCCAGAGGCTAACCAGACGACGGAATTCAACGGCTACCGCCTCGCTCTCAGGAGGTGAAGACCGGGACGGGCCGACTTGCAGGTGGTCGGGATCAAGGGTGCAGTGTTTGCGCAAGGCCGGAAAGCCCGCGTGCATCTCGCACGCAGCCGATCGCGCCGCCCAGCGAGCGTGAGCATCCCTTGGCCAGAGACCCGCCTCTGGATAGCGTTCGGCGCACCAGACCGAGATGGCCATGGAGTCCCAGATTGTCTCGCCGTCGACCTTCAACACCGGCACGAGACCGCTCGGCGAGACAGACAGCATTTCGGCGTGACCTTCAGCGGTGTTGAAGTCCAGTTCGCGCACTGTGAAATCATCGGTGCAATGCTTGAGCACCAGCCACGGGCGCAATGACCAGGTGGAGAACCGGCGCGGTCCGATGATCAGTTCCATGGTGCATCCTTGCCAAGCGTTGCATTTCGATGCACCGACTCGGGCCGGATCACCACCGGCGGAGACCAAGTTTAGGCTGGCCAGCCACAAGCGCCGCTTGACTCCGGAGGGGGTTGCACCGACACCCCGCGCCCATGATCACGCGCTATTCCCGACCCGAAGCCGCCGCCATCTGGTCCTCCGAGACCAAGTACAAGATCTGGTTCGAGATCGAGGCCCATGCCGCCACCAAGATGGCTGAACTGGGTGTGATCCCGGTCGAGGCCGCCGAGGCCATCTGGGCCAAGGGCGAGAACGCCGCGTGGGACAGCGACCGCATCGACGAGATCGAGCGCACCACCAAGCATGACGTCATCGCCTTCCTGACCCACGTGTCCGAGACCGTCGGCGAGGAAGCCCGCTTCCTGCACCAGGGGATGACCTCATCGGACGTGCTGGACACGTGTTTTGCGGTGCAGTTGGCGCGATCCTCCGACCTGTTGATCGCCGGCGTCGACCGGGTGCTGACGGCGCTGGAGACTCGCGCCAAGGAGCACAAATACACTCCGACCGTCGGCCGCAGCCACGGCATCCATGCCGAGCCTGTGACCTTTGGCCTCAAGCTGGCCGGCTATCACGCCGAGTTCCAGCGCGCGAAACGTCGCCTGATCACGGCCAAGGAAGAGATCGCCACCTGCGCCATCTCCGGCGCTGTCGGCACCTTCGCCAACGTCGATCCGGCGGTCGAGGAATACGTCGCCGGGAAGATGGGCCTGCAGGTCGAACCCGTCTCGACGCAGGTCATCCCGCGCGACCGCCACGCCGCCTTCTTTGCCGCTCTCGGCGTCGTCGCCTCGTCGGTCGAGCGGCTGGCTATCGAGATCCGCCACCTGCAGCGCACCGAGGTGCTGGAAGTCGAGGAGTTCTTCGACAAGGGCCAGAAGGGCTCGTCGGCCATGCCGCACAAGCGCAACCCGATCCTGACCGAGAACCTGACCGGCCTCGCCCGTCTGGTCCGTTCGGCCGTGACCCCGGCGATGGAAAACGTCGCCTTGTGGCACGAGCGGGACATCAGCCATTCGTCCGTGGAACGCGGCATCGGCCCTGACGCCACCTGCCATCTGGACTTCGCGCTGAACCGTCTGGCCGGGGTGATGGAGCGGCTGCTGGTCTATCCCGAGAACATGCAGAAGAACCTCGACAAGCTTGGTGGCCTCGTTCACTCGCAGCGTGTCCTGCTGGCCCTGACCCAATTGGGCCTGTCCCGTGAGGACAGCTACGCGGCGGTCCAGCGCAACGCCATGAAGGTCTGGCGCGGTGAAGGAAACTTCCTCGACTTCCTGAAGGAAGACGCTGAGGTCATCGTGCCCGACGCCGATCTCGAAGCCCTGTTCGACCTCGGCTATCACACCAAGCACGTGGACACCGTGTTCCAGCGGGTATTTGGGAGCTAGAACAGTGAAGGTCGGGTTCGTCCAGAAAGTGCAAGCCAACGCCAACAAGGCCAGGCTGGAGCGCATGGACGATCTGGCTCTCGTGGCTACGATTTTGTCGAGAGCAAACGAGATTCCAGTGCTCGTCTCGCTAGATGATCTCTGACAGAAAAGCCGCGTTCGCCCCGGTCATCGATGAGCAGACACGCGTTCTGGTGCTTGGCAGCTTACCGGGCGACGCTTCGCTGAAGGCACAACAGTATTACGCGCATCCGCAGAACGGCTTCTGGCGATTGATGGGCGGGGTGATCGGGTGCGATCTCACCGCCCTGCCCTATCCCGAGCGGCTCGACGCTCTGAAGATGGCGGGTGTCGGGCTTTGGGACGTGATCGCCTCGGCAGAACGTCCCGGCAGTCTGGACGCGGCCATACGGTCGCCTGAAGCCGCCGACTTGCGCAGTCTTGTCGCCCGCCTGCCAATGCTGAAAGCCGTGGCGTTTAATGGCGGGACAGCAGCGAAGAGTGGTCGGCGAGTGCTGGCAGGGATCGAAGGGCTGACCTTGATCGACCTCCCTTCCTCCAGCCCCGCCTACACGCGGCCCATCTCGGAAAAGGCGGAAGGCTGGGCCCGGATCGGCCCTATGCTGCACGGCTGATTCAGGTGCGACGCGACCTGCGGCAACGTTCTGGCGCGGCCAGATGCATCCTTTCGCTCGCTCGACAGTACCTGCTCCATAGCCGCCCACAGCGCGGCCTCTGGAGAAGACGTCATGACTGCAATCCGTTTCGCCCCCCGTTTCGCTGCCCTCGCCACAGTCTCGGCCGTTGCCATGTTGGCCGTGTCGGCCTGCGGCAAGAAGGAAGAGGCCGCTCCCGTTCCCGCCGAGCCGATGGCTCCGGCTGCCGCGACAGCGCCCGCAACGACTGATCCGATGGTCGGCGGCGCGCCCATGAGCCCCAACGCCACCATCGTCGCCAACGCTTCCAAGGCTGCCAACCTGACCACCCTGGTCAGCGCCGTTCAGGCTGCCGGTCTGGCCGAGACCCTGAGCGCCACCGGGCCGTTCACGGTCTTTGCACCCGACAACGCAGCGTTTGAGAAAATCCCGGCCACGACGCGTGAGTCGTTGATGACGCCAGCGGGCAACACCGCCCTGACCAAGATCCTGACCTACCACGTCGTGCCGGGCCGGCTGACCGCCGCCGACTTGACTGCACAGGCTCAGGCGAACGGCGGCAGGGCTGAACTCACCACGGTTCAGGGCGATACTCTGACCGTGATGGTGAATGCGGATGGTTCGGTCACACTTACCGACGCAAAGGGTGGAACATCGAAGGTCACACAGGCCGATGTGATGCAGTCAAACGGCGTCGTCCACGTGATCGATACGGTCGTCATGCCGAAATGATTTTTCGGGTGAACCGAATGCGCTCGGGTGCATTGTAGGGGAGCGCAAGACGCAAAGAGTTTCGGGTGAGGCTATCCCCCCAGCCCCCGAAAACGAAGGGCCGCACTTTCCCCCGAGTGCGGCCCTTTTCGTTTGTCCTCACCGCAGCCTTCCGGAAGCTTATTCGCCTGTGCGAATCTGATCCCGGGCTACCGAAGCGTACTCGTCCATCCTCGAACGAATCTCACCTTCAGACACGCTCAGGGCCGAGGCCTTGAAGTCGCCCGCGATCTTGCG
>DASVTM010000088.1:0-2107 GCA_036387575.1 Brevundimonas sp. | reverse complement strand
AGCGACGCCCCCACGTCCTTGAGCTGCTGCAGGATCACGGCCGCCCGGGTCGTGTCGCGCATGATGTCGCCCTCGGTGACCTCCAGCTTCAGCGCACCTTTGGGCAGGCCGGTTTCCTGGATCACCCGCTGGACATCCTCGACCAGATCGGCCCGTTCGATCTCTCCGACTGACAGATTGACGCTGCAGAAGAGTTTCCCCGCGCGCGGATGCCGGTGCAACCACTCTGCAAGCTGCCGCGCCGACTGCGTCATCATCATCAGACCCAGATCATTCATCAGCCCCATCTCCTCGGTCAGCCCGAGGAACTCGTCCGGGGGCACCAGACCGCGCTTGGGGTGACGCCAGCGGGCGAGCGCCTCAAACCCGGCGACGGCCCCGGTGTTGAGGTTCACGATCGGCTGGAAGAAGGGTTCGATCTCACCGCGCACGAAGGCGTTGCGCAGGTCGGCCTCCAGAGCCAGACGGCTCAGGGAATCGCTTTCCAACGCTCGCCCGTAGGCGGAGGCGCCACCCCGTCCGGCTCCCTTGGCATGGCTCACGGCCAGTTCGACGCGGCGCAGCAGCTCGGCCGGATCAGGGGCGTCGGCCCCGCCCTCGCAAGCCACAGAACCGATCGAGACGGTCGGATAGATGTCGAAACCCGCGACCCGCAACGGCTGCTCCAGTGCATCACGCACCCGGTCGGAGGCGTTGCTGACCCCACGGGGCAGCAGCACGGCGAACTCATCCTCGCCAATCCGGGCCGGCGAGGCCTGATCCGAGAAGGCGGCGGCCAAGCGCGAGCCCAGAGCCGAGAGCACCAGATCGGTGCGCTCATGGCCCAGAGCCTCGTTCAACCGGCGCAACCGGTCGACGTCGGCGACCACCAGATCATAGTCCCCCGGAACCGCCAGCACGTCGGACGCGCGTGAAAGGAAGGCGCGCCGGTCCAGCAGGCCCGTCAGCATATCCTTGTTGGAGCCCGCGAATTTGGTTTCCAGCGCGACAACCCCCGCGGCGCGCAGCCCGTCTTCGAGCCATACGCCACGCCACAGGCAGGTCTCGGACCCCCGCATTCGCAGCCGCACGGCGATCTCGGAGCCTTCCTCGCGCGGGGTCAGGATGCTCTCGGCCAGCGACCGGTCCTGGGGCAGGGTGACGGCGACGAAGGCGGCGCCCGAACACTCTGGAGCGAGCGGGCCCAGACCTAGCGGGCGGGTGGCTCCGGTGAAGCGCAGCGTGTCATCGGACGGAGTCCATATCCACAGCGCAGTATCGGCGGCGGCCAGCGCCTCGATCGCCGTCGTCGCGTCCCAGGCCAGGGTTCTGGATCGCGTGGGTGTCACGGGCGAGCTCTTCCTTCAGGTGGACCTTGCGTCGGCCCGTTCGGCGTCCTCTGACAAGAGGCCGAACAGAAGATGATCTGCCCAAACGCCGTTAATTTTAAGATAAGCTTTCGCCTCACCCTCGAGCCTGAAGCCGGATTTTTCCAGCACACGGCGCGATGCGGCGTTGGAGGGCAGGCAGGAGGCCTCGAGCCGGTGCAGTTTCAGCTGGCCGAACGCGTGGCGTGCGAGCGCCTGCACCGCCGCCGTCCCATGTCCCTCCCCCGACCAGGGCAGGCCGATCCAGTAGCCCAGGGTCCCGGTATCGGCGACGCCCCGCCGGATATTGGACAGGGTGATCGCCCCGTACAGGGTCCGCCCCGACGGATCGAGGATGAAGAATGGCCAGGCGTTGCCGAGCTCCATTTCACGCGCATAGACGGTCAGGCGACGGCGGTAAGCGGCGCGGGTCAGGTCGTCGTCCGGCCAGGCCGGCTCCCACGGCTGAAGATAATCCCGCGAAGCCTCGCGCAGGTCCGCCCAGGCCTGATAGTCGCCAACTCGGGGCGGCCGCAGCATCACGCCGTTTCCAGCCACCACGGGACCGGTCGCATCCGTCATCCAGTCGAGAAGGGCCATAGGAAATATTAGCGTGAGGGGCGCCGCTTTGTGAACCCTCTCCCGGCGGGAGAGGACTTGAGGCTCGCAGAGCGCAGCGATGCGTGTAGCCGAAGGGTGAGGGGTTGGCGTCTACCGGTGAGACTAACCCCTCACCCTTTCGCAAGACCGATCGCCTTCGG